>CAZWHH010000201.1:0-5371 GCA_964633615.1 uncultured Bacteroidales bacterium
GACTTCAAGCTGACGGGCAATTTCTGCTATTGTTATCTGATTCTTGACACTCATTATTTCAAAATAGAAATCAAAAACAAATATAAAATAATTTACTAAATCGTTTTAGTATTTTGAAAAATAATTCTATTTAAAAATATTTTATTTTAGGGGAGTATTGATTGTTCTAAAGGAAATTATGCCATAGCTCTTTTTTTCAGTTCGCCGGGCATTTTTTCAATGGCATATCTTAAAGCTGTTCTTGACATTATATTTTTGTTCTTCATCACATAATCAAAAACAGCTTTTTGCTGATGTTTAGAAGCCACTTTAAGCATCCAGCCATAGCCTTTTTGCACAAGGTCTTCAGAATCTGTAAGCAGCAAATCAGCTACTTTGAAAACAGCATCTGTCAGCTCGTTATTTCTGGCAGGAGGGACAAGGCTTACAGCGGCAGCTCTTCTCAGCCACATATTTTCAGAATTTGTCCACCCGTAAATATGATTTAGGTACTCAGGATAAGTCCATAAAAAATAACCCAGGGCATGGGTTGAAAGATCGTCACATTTAGCCCAATCATCCACATATTGAATCACCCAACCTTCTAAAATTTTAAAATCCTGGGGTTCATATTGCTTTTTTAACCGGTAAGCCCAGTCAAATGCAATCAGCAGGCAAGTCCGGTCCCCGGTCTCCAGCAAAGTCTGGCAGTAATCAAAAAGTTGAACCTTTGGCAGTGCTTTTACCTGCCTGAAATATTTTGAAGCCAGATCCCTCTGGATAGAAACAGATAAAACAAGTTCACCTTTCCCTCCTTTGATAAATCTTGAACTATCAATTACATTGCGTGGGTCCTGAAAATATTTTTGAATTTCATCAGAAACATCCGCTATCAAATCACTTTTCCCTGGAATCATCTGCATTAAATTTTATTTTATTGTAAACTTAAACAAAGAACCTGGTTAATTAAAATTTATGTTTACAAGATAGCTACATAAAAAGTTCCTTTATAATTTGAATAGCACATTCATTATCAATTTTTATCCATTACATTTTCAAATTACGAACAATATTTTTTCCACATTCTTTAAACAAAACATTGAAATATTCAGAATTTAATATTAACTTAATCCCCCTTTTTCCTTACAAGTATAAAAGGAATTAATTTTACACAATCAGAACAAAAAAGTTAATTATCAAATTAATGAATACTAACCCTAATTTAAAAATTGAAAAATTATGAGAAACAAATTACTCTTTTTAATGACGTTCTTGCTGAGCTTTGGATTTATGCAGGCTCAGACGACGATTTGGTCGCTCGACTTCGAAACGGCAGATGTTGGTTATACTCCGTCTGCTACGGAGGGATCAGGAACAACAGATGTTTTTAACCGGAGCAATGATCCTATTGGAGGGAATAGTTCCTATTATTGGGCTGTAGAAGACATTACTATAACTGACCCAACAATAACCTTAGATCAAATTGATGTATCAGGGAAAGCATCTTTTTCTTTCTCAATCGATTTATTGACTCCAAATACGAATGATTGGGATGTAGCTGATGAAGTAAAAATCACTTATTCATTAGATGGTGGAGCTGAGGAAAATCTGATGTGGATTCAAAGCAATGATGATGGAGATGATTATAATGCCCCTGCAGCATTGGATTTAAACTTCGATGGAACAGGTGACGATGGTGAGGAACTTCCTGCAATCACAGATGATTTTGGAGCTGGTGTAGGAAGTAATTTTGCAACCTTCTCTTCCTCCGAAATTACATTATCTGGAAATTCAACGCTTGATATTACTATTCAATTTGTTGGGTTAACATCTTCTGCAGAAGGTATTTATATGGATAATATCCAAGTTGATGCTACTGATGGTGAAGATACTAATCCACCTGCCTGGGCAAACTCTACACCTTATGTAGAAAAAGTAATCGAAAACCGTTTCGACTTAGTTACTGCCCTGGATGAAACTGGTAAAGTTTTTTATAAACTAATGAACGATGGAGAAACGGCTCCAACAATTACCGAAATAATGAATGCTGACAGTATGGCGATCACATCAGCCAATACAGATTTCTCTGTTACTTCTGATGATACCCTCTCTACTGCTACAGCTTATGACCTTTATGTTATAGCTAAAGACGATGCAGGTAATGTTCAGACAGATTCTACGTTAATTGAATTTATTACATCTGATACACGTACATTAACACTCACCAGACCTGCAGGCGGCGAAACATTATATGCCGGTGATACAGATTCCATTATGTGGACACAGTCCAACGTAGATTATGTAAACATTAAAATCTACAATCCTAATGATGATGAATGGTTCTATCCTGGCGAAGATTACATGAAGGCGGATGCAACAACAGGAAAATTGTACATTCCTATTCCTGATGACGCAATGACCAGCTCAGGGTACAGAGCAGCCATTATGGACTGGGCAGATGAGACACTGGCTGACACAGGCAGTACTTTCACAATTATGGATACCATTCAACCTACCATAACAGAATTGCATCCTGCTGATGATGCAACTGGAGTTTCATTCCTGGACACTACGCTTGAAGTTGGTTTTAGTGAAATGGTTAATATTGGTACAGGTAACATAACCGTTAATAAAGCTTCTGACAATAGTGTAGTTGAAACCATCGATGTAACTTCCGGGAATGTTTATGGAAATACAGATACTTCTACAGTGATTAAATTGCAGAATGTTCTTGAAGCAAATACCGAATATTATATCAATGCTGATGAGGGCTTTGCTGAAGATGTCTCTGGCAACCAAATGGCTGCAATAAGTGATGCAGAAACCTGGAACTTTACTACCGGTAGCTCTGTGACCATCTCTGAAATACAGGATACCACAGGAACAGGTGACGAAGCTTCACCCCTGGCAGGTCAAAATGTAATTACAGGAGGTATTGTTGCTGACGTTGTTTCTAATGCTTACTATATTCATGACGCCGCTGGTGCATGGAACGGAATTAAAGTGATAGATGGTGATAATACTCCCACAATTGGTGATGAAGTTATGTTTAATGCTGATGTGGTTGAAAGTTATGGTTTCACGAGATTAGAAACCATCACCAACTTTACAACCTCTTCAACAGGTAATGAGATACATGCTGCAGACACTATTACAACAGCAGAAGCCGATCATGAAAAATATGAAGGCGTTTATATCTATATTAAAGAAGCTACCTGTACAGATGCTGACGCTGGATATGGCGATTGGATAATTAATGACGGATCTGGGGAATTAATAGTTGACCCAAGTAACGTTAGTTATACACCAACACTTGATCTGAAATATAATATTACCGGGTTTGGATACTATGCTTATAGTGCAAGAAGAATCCAACCTACAGAGGCAGCAGATATAGAAGAAGTTTATGCCGGACCAACTTTCTCTGACGGATACATTGATCCCGGAGCACCTACTTCTTCAGATGATGTTTATGTTTATATGAGTGTTGAAGATTTAATGTACCCATTAGATACCGTATTCGTTGCTTATGGTACAGAAAGTGGCGTATATAATGATACACTGGGAATGGTCGAAACTAAGGCACCTCAGCCCTATCAAAACAATACACCTATACCTGCTCAGCCGGATGGAACAACTGTCTACTACAAGGTAACTGCCATTAATGACAATGGAAACGAGTCTGAGTCCACTGAAATGAGTTATACAGTGATGGATCCTGCCACTGCTACACTTCCATTCTTAGAAGAATTTGTAGCGGACATGGGTGAAATGTATACCTATAATGTTACCGGAGAAGGCCAGCAATGGGAATTCGGTAGCTATAGTGGTTCCACTTATGCTGAAATGTCAGGATACGAAGGAAGCAACAATGTAAATGAAGACTGGTTAATTACTCCGGGATTTGATTTCACCGGCATAACAAATGCAACACTTCAGTTTAAGGAAGTAATTAATTATGGTGGCCCCATAGAAGATCAGCAGGAAGTTTATATTTCCACTGATTATTCAGGTACTGGTGATCCTAACAATGCTACCTGGACTGAACTTACAGTAACCGGAGGAGCAACAGGTGACAGCTGGGATTTCTTTACTGTAGACCCAATTGATCTGTCTGCTTATGCAGGTGAAACAAATGTTCACATAGGATTTAAGTATACTTCAACAGAAGATACAGCAGCAACCTGGGAAGTTGACAGCATTGCAATTTCAGAACCTGCAACTGGTGAAGCACCTGTAATTGAAAATGTAACTACAAATCCGGGTGCACCTACACCAGATGATGCAGTTTCAATTTCTGCTGACATCACAGATGCTGATGGAACCATAGCTACTGCAACATTACATTGGGGTACTGCTTCCGATGCTCTTGACAGTACTATAAACATGAGCGTTAGTACAGGTGATACTTATGTAACAGACGAAGACATACCTGCTTATGTGGAAAATACTTTTGTTTATTACAGAGTAAGAGTGGAAGACAGTGATGGTAATATCGTTGTTACAGCTAAGCACAACTATAAAGTAAAACCAGGCGTAGTAAGTCTGCCATTTGTTGAGCTCTTTGAAGGAACAGACCTTGGCCAGATGAGCCAGTACAGCGTTACAGGAGCTCAAGAATGGTACAGAGACTCTTATAGTGGTAAAGACTATGCAAAAATGAATGGCTACACCAGTAGTGCGAATGAAAACGAAGACTGGTTAATCACTCCGGCTATGGATTTCACTGGCTTATCAGTAGTAACTCTGAAATTTGAAGAGGCCATTAATTATGCCGATGTGATTGAAGATGACCAGGAAGTTTATGTCTCCACTGATTACTCAGGAAGCGGTGATCCTAACAATGCTACCTGGACTGAACTTACTGTTAATGAAAGAGCAGGAGGAAGCTCCTGGGATTTCACCCACGTTTATCCGGTAGATCTCTCTGATTATATTGGCGAGCCAAAAGTTTTTGTTGCATTTAAATATACATCAACAACTAGCAACGCTGCTACATGGGAAGTAGACAGTATCAAGATCACAGAAACTGCTCTTCCAAACAGAGCTCCGGAAATCACAAATGCATCATTTGACCCGACATCACCAACTGACGAAGATGATGTACAGGTCAGTGCTGATATCACAGATCCCGACGGAGATGCAATCTCAGCTACACTTTACTGGGGTACTGCTTCTGATGCAATGACAAATGAAGAAACATTCAGTGCAACAGGTGTAGGCGACCAGTATACAGGAACCATACCTGCACAAAATGCTGATACTCACGTTTACTTCAAGATCGAAGCGGAAGATGGAGAGGATACTACAAGTGTTACCGGTGATTATACTGTTGAGTCTTCAACTCCTCCGGATGGAATTGAAGATCTTACAGAACTGGATATGGAAGTTT
>CAZWHH010000202.1:0-5292 GCA_964633615.1 uncultured Bacteroidales bacterium
CTTTCATTTCTTCATCGGCAATTGAAAGCTGAAGCTGCTTTTCCGATTTTTCAAGGTCGTATCTTTTTCTTGCGAGTCGTTGTTCTGTCAGTCTCTTTTCAAGCCTGAGAGAATCTTTCAACTGAAGATGTTTCTCATAATATTCCAGGGCCTTGATATAATCATTCCCTTCTTTAAGTAGTTCTGAATAAGTTTTGTAGCAAATCTGCAAAATTTGTTTATTATCCCCTTTTTCTGCCGAATGAACAGATTCCCTGCTGAAAGAAACTGCATTGTAAAGATCTTCTTTTGATTTGTAGATCAATGCCAGAATATTTTCTATACGAGCTTTTTCTGAATAATCGTTTGTGGTTTCAATTAATTTTAGTGCCTTCCGTAAATAGTTTATGGCCTGATCATAATCCTGAAGATTTTGATAGCAGATTCCAATGTTTGTTAAGTGATTCGCCCGTTCTTTTTTATCTGTACCAGTTTCCCTGACTAATGCCAGCGATTTCCTGAAATGATCTATAGCTGTGTCATAGTTGTTGAGAAGCACCTGGTTGTAACCCATGTTGTTTTGAACAATAGCCATACTTATTGAATCATTGGCTTTGGCATATATTTGATAGATTTTCTTATTGTACTCATAAGTTTTATCATATTTTCCCTGTTTTTCATATACTTCTGCAATGTTGTAATATGCCCTTACAAGGTCGGTTTTTGATTCTGTAACAGGAATCAGTTTCAGAAAATAATTTAATGATTTATAATAGTTTCCTGTTCTGAAATGAGTGTAGCCCAAATCTTCAAGGAGATTTGCCCTATGCTTTTTATTGTCCGCTTCTTTTGTAAGGTCGAACGCTTGTTGATAATATTCACCTGCTTTTTCGTAACCTTTAATTATATAATAATTGTCTCCTATTCTTTTGTAAAGAGCTGATAGTTTTTTTTCCTTTTTTGATTGTTCGTAGATATTTGCCGCTTTTATATAGTAGCGTATTGTATTCTGCAAATCTCCCTGTGCATTATTAATTTTTGCAAGCAAAATGAAATTCTGCGCTTCAATATTTTCAAAATTTTGGTTAACCGCTATTTTTAATGACTTCTCCGCGAAAAATATTGCTTTGTCATGATTCTTCTTATTCTTTTCAATTCCTGCTTTCTGATAATAATCTATGGCTTTTAGCGAATCATTCTTAAGCGTATCAAGAGAAAAGTTTTGTCCTCTCGTTACTCCTGTAAATAGAAGAAGAGTAAGAAATAGGATCATATATGTTAACCGATGTTTCATTTTGTACTTTATCAGTTCAGATTATAAGTAAGCCCGATTCTTATATTTCTTCTTAGCTGTGGGTTAAACGGCAGATTGTCTTTTAATCCTGAAGTGTTTAATCCTCCATATTTCTCGTCAAAAACATTTCGGACATTTAAATATACCATTAAGTTCCTGCCGAGTTCATAATTGACTACCGCATCCATTTTATAGAAACCATCCACATCTTTGAAAAGATCTTTGTATAGACTCTCAACCGGAATGATTACCCGCAGCTACTTGCTCATCCATACTCCTTCAAGGTGAATTCTGGTATTTTTTAATGGCGTCAGCGAGACTTTGTAATGACCAATATGATCTGGCATGATTCTGAAATTTTCCACGAATTCGCCAATTTCCTTTAAGCCAGGCAGAGATTCACTTTTCTTCGTAAAAGTAACACTTCCTTCAATATCCAGGTGAATCGATTCAATAAGATCATTAATTTTAAGAACGCCTTCAAAACCATATAATCTTGAAATGGCGTTGGAATAATTTCTTTTCTGAAGGACTTCGGAAGTATCGGCTCCCATTGCGTTGGGAAGATTAAGATCATTAAGAGGACGGTAAGAATCAATAATTAAGTTTTTGATTTGATTAAAGTAAAACGAGACATTGAACTGTACTTTATTAAAAAAGGTTCGTTTAATTCCCAGTTCAAGAGCTGCAAATCTTTCAGGAACCAGGTTTTTATTGGGAATTGCCAGGTAATGAATGCTGTCCGGATAAGTATGATCTTCGTAGGAGAGAGATTGGTAGGTTAATGAAGAAGAGGGGGCTTTAAAAGCCATTCCTGCTGAAAGGCTTACAGACGTTTTGGAGTTAAATTTGTACAGACCTGCCAGTCTTGGATTTATACTATTTCCATAAAGTGAATTATGATCAAACCTAAAACCACCCATAAGTGTGTATTTGTTTTTAATATAATACCCTTGCATGAATCCGGAAATGTTTTGTGTGGTTACAGGATTTGCTACAAATTCGGAAAACCGCGAATCTTCTATCTGTAAACTAGTGGAAAAGGGAGTGTATCTGGCAGACCTGAACGGGGAAGAGAGGTAATTTGTTGTGGGCAGGTTCCCTGAAAACTTATAAGAACCTCCAACAACAAATTCTATGTTTTTTTTGGGTGTTATGGTGAATAACTGTTCCAGTAACAGATCGTTGGAAGCAGCATAACGATATGTCCTGTCCCGGTCTATGTAGGTAAGTCCCAGGCTGGAATTGTTATCCATCCTGTAATTCAGATTTGATAGGTGGGTGGCGCTTAGAATATTGGAGGATAATTCCTTTTCGTAGCTGAGTACTCCCCAGTTTATATTTTCTCCCCAATAATTCTGGGGGTTATCGTATTTATACAGATAGGCAGATTTCCCAATTGAACTATGGGCTCTGCGGTACATGTTGTGATAGGAGATTTTAAATCCTCTGAATTCAACATTTAAGCCAATCATATGACTGGCAGAAGGAATTTCCTGGATGTTGGGTTTGGTTAAAGCACCTTCGTAATTAACAGGATAATGCTGATCAATAAATTGAGATATGTTAATGTTGTTTTCTCTTAGCAGGGCTTCATCCAGTTCCAGTGGGTCGTACTTGTTTCCGTTAAAAGTGAAAGTTTCTCCTTGTTGTTGAAGATATTGCAGCGGATTATATGCATTGTCATAATCCCCCACTACATTCATGGATGGGAATTCTGTCTTGTTTCCATAAAAACTGTATTGCAGGATGTTCTCATTTTTACCGGCTTTTCCACCAATCATGAAATTGATGTAATTGTATTGTTTTTGGCCCAGGTTAATGTCGCCTCTCACAAAGGTACCTTTGTCTGCCTTTTTTGTAATGATATTAATTACACCTGAAGCTGCATCTGCACCGTATACAGCAGCAGCCGGTCCATAGATCACCTCAATTCTTTCTGCTTGCCTGATAGGTAATTGGTTGCCAATGGGCATACCTGTCACAACTGACGGCTTAATAGATATTCCATTCACCAGAATCTTCGTATATGAATTGCCAATTAATCCCCTGACCTGGAATATTTCCCCCAACTCTCCCGAACCGGGTTGGGAAACCCTCATTCCTGGCATGGTCTGAAGAACATCTCCCAGTGATTTGTACTGGTTTTTAATAATTTCTTCATGAGTAATTACATGGATTGTAATTGGCAGGTCTTGAATGTTTTTCATTGTTCGGCTGGCAGACACCACTTTCATTCCGGTGGTATCTTTATGCTGGATAATATGATCCATTCCCAGCACATCTCTTTCCGGGGTAAATGAGGTGTCGGGAATTTGCCCGGTTAGTATACGCGATACAAACATTAGTATCATGAACAGATAGAATCGGTTCATTCTTATTCATTCAAAAGATTATTGAGGGTAAGATAATAAAAATATTGCACGAAAGATATTTTTATATAGCTCTAAAATTGAGTGAACAGATTTTTTGAACAGAAATTGCTTAGAAATTTGCATTCATGCTTTATATGTAAGAAATTTACTGTTTATGATATAGGATGAAAATGATTTTTTATGCTTCGGGAACAAACAGATGGGAGAAAAAGAAACAGAAGAAATTTCTTGAAAAACCTGGTGAAAGTTTGTTTGTCTTTCATTCCGGTTTCATTATGGTTTTCTTTTGCTTTTGGTTCTAAAAATTCAACAGAAAAGACTTTCAGGTATATGATGAATGCAAAAAATAATTCACCCAGAGACCATGATTCTTCCTATGAACCAGGATATGTTCAGTTACACCAAAATGGAGAGCTGAAAAGAATAGGGGAGATCCTCTGGCAAAAGATGGAAGTGTGTGATCTTTGTCCGCGGGAATGTGATACCAGGAGAACCGATGGCAAAAAAGGAGATTGTGGTGCCACTTCTCAGTTAGAGGTCGCATCTTTTCATCCCCACTTTGGAGAAGAGACTCCGTTGGTGGGTAAAGGCGGTTCAGGCACAATCTTTTTCAGCAATTGCAGTCTTCGGTGTGTATATTGTATTAACTATGATATTTCCATTTTAGGGCACGGGCAGGAACGATCGGTTGAAGAACTTTCTGCTATGATGCTTCGGCTGCAGGAGATCGGATGTGAAAATATCAACGTGGTGACGCCCACTCATTATACACCTCATATTGTGAAAGCTTTGGATATAGCAGCAGGAAAAGGTTTAAAACTACCTCTGGTTTACAATACCAGCGGATATGAAAAGACAGAAACCCTCAGATTGCTGGATGGAGTGGTGGATATCTATCTTCCTGATTTTAAGTATTCCGATAGCACTATGGCTGATAAATATTCCAGTGGAGCCAAGAATTATCCGGAAAAGACAAAATCAGCCCTGTTGGAAATGAATCGTCAGGTGGGTGTTGCACAAACTGCTGATGATGGGAAGATGTACAAAGGATTGATGATACGCCACCTTGTTCTTCCCAATGAAGTAAGTGGTACAAAAAATGTACTTCAATGGATAGCCGGTCATCTTCCGAAAAACACCTTTATAAACCTGATGTCACAATACACTCCTGCTCATAAAGCAGATGAATATCCGGATATCTCACGTAGATTAACCCGGCAGGAATATGAAGAGGCAGTCAGGTATGTTCAAAAAACAGGCTTGGCAAATGTTGAAATTCAGTGATAGAAAAGGCACACTGACTGATATCAATGTGCCTCTAAAGGTTTTAGTTTCGGTTAAGTCATTAATTATTAGGAACTAGTGAAAAAAGAGGTTTTAATTATGTCCTTCATATTTGAATGACACTTTAACTCTAACCCGGTAAGCTTCAATTTTTCCTTCTTTCATTTGCATATCCATTTGAACAATTTCTGCAATGCGAAGGTCATGTAAACTTTCTGAAGCTTTTTTTACTGCGTTTTCAGCCGCTTTTTCCCAGGATTCCGGACTGGTTCCAACCAGTTCAATAATTTTATACACGCTGTTTGGCATAATACCTCCTTTTTTATAATGAATTATTTGAACATAAATTTAACCATTATA
>CAZWHH010000203.1:0-5285 GCA_964633615.1 uncultured Bacteroidales bacterium
GACTGTTGATAATTTTATAAATAATAAACCTTCTGTTTTGTAAAACAATCCACGCAAATTTTTAATTTTACATATAGAAAAAATTAATTTTTAAAACCAACAATATGGCTAAAGAGAACAAAGACAAAAAAGAACCTAAAAAAGCAAACGATGAAAAAATGAAAGCGTTGCAATTGACGCTGGATAAGATAGAAAAAGGATATGGTAAAGGAGCCATTATGAAGATGGGTGACCAGGCTATAGTTGATGTCCCTGCCATCTCCACAGGTTCGCTTTCGCTGGACATGTCACTGGGCATAGGAGGATTTCCCCGTGGGAGAGTGATAGAGATCTATGGACCGGAATCTTCCGGTAAAACAACCCTGGCAATTCATGCCATCGCGGAGGCGCAAAAAAAAGGAGGCATTGCCGCTTTTCTGGATGCGGAGCATGCTTTTGACAGATTTTATGCCGAAAAATTAGGCGTCGACATAGAAAATCTACTGATCTCACAACCCGACAATGGGGAACAAGCCCTTGAGATAGCCGATCACCTGATCCGCTCCGGCGCTGTTGATGTTATCGTAATTGATTCTGTTGCAGCACTTACCCCAAAATCTGAGTTAGAGGGAGATATGGGCGATTCCAAGATGGGCTTGCAAGCCCGCCTGATGTCACAGGCCCTTCGGAAACTTGCTGCAAACATTAACAAAACCAATACAAGCTGTATTTTCATCAATCAGTTAAGAGAAAAAATAGGGGTAATGTTCGGTAATCCTGAAACTACAACAGGTGGGAACGCCCTTAAATTCTATTCCTCCATAAGATGCGACATAAGAAGAATTGGCCAGATTAAAGAGGGAGAAGAATCAAAAGGAAACAGAACGCGTGTGAAAGTCGTTAAAAATAAACTGGCACCACCGTTTAAAAAGGCAGAATTCGACATCATGTATGGAGAAGGGATCTCTAAGGTAGGCGAAATCGTTGATCTTGGGGTAGACTATAAGGTAGTGAAAAAAAGCGGCTCCTGGTACAGTTACGGGGAAACAAAACTGGGACAGGGAAGAGAAGCTGTAAAACAACTTCTGAAAGACAATCCTGAACTATCGGAAGAGCTTGAAAATAAAATCAAGGAAAAAATGAATGAGAACAACTAATTAAATTTCATATAAATTTTATACATTATGAAAAAACATTTTATTTACCTCATCACGGTAACAGTGATTCTGTTATCATCCTGCTCGCAGGAAAAAGAAAAACCCACAAGCATCGGAAATCCGGTTGAAAACATTAAACTGGATTCGGAAATTATGACTCCGGAAGCCCTTTGGTCATTCGGCCGTGTTAGTGGTGTTCAGATCTCTCCCGATAACCAGAAAATTCTTTTCGGAAGTTCCTTTTACAACATCAAAAAGAACAAGGGCAATCATGACATTTTTATCATGAATATGGATGGTAAAGATGCCAGGAACATTACCAACACCAAAGAAAGTGAATTTAATGCACGTTGGAGGCCCGATGGAGAAAAAATAGGTTACTTATCCGCGAAGAGCGGAAGTGTACAGCTTTGGGAAATGAACCCTGTCGGTACCGCCAAAACAAAAATAACTTCCATCGAAGGAGGTATCAAAGGCTTTGAATATGCTCCAGACCAGAATAAGATACTATACGTTAAGGAAGTAAAACTTGACAAAAGTCCGCAGGACATTCATCCTGACCTTCCTAAAGCCAACGCGAGGATCGAAACTGAACTGATGTACAGGCACTGGGATGAATGGCATAATTATAAATACAGCCATATTTTTGTAGCCGACTATGATGGGAAGAAAGTATCTAATGCGAAAGACATTATGCCCGGAGAACGGTTTAATACACCCATGGAGCCGTTCGGGGGAATGGAACAGATAAACTGGAGCCCCGATAGTAAAGAAATTACCTATACCTGCAAAAAACTAACAGGAAAAGAATATACAATTTCCACAGATTCTGAAATTTATATTTACGACCTCGACTCAGAAAAGACCCGAAATCTTACCAAAGAAAAGCATGAAGGGTTTGATAAGGCAGCGGTTTATTCCCCGGACGGGAAAATGATCGCATGGGAAAGTATGAGAAGAGATGGGTATGAATCAGACAAAAACCGACTGTTTGTTTACAATTTCGAAACCCAGGAAGAAACCAATTATTCAAAAGGTTTTGACCAAAATGTTCATGGCCTTACCTGGAGCGATGACAGCAAAAAGATATATTTCACCAGTGATTATCTTGCTTGCTTCCAGATTTACGAACTGGACATTGAATCCGGCAATATCAGGGCAGTAACAGAAGGTACCCATAATTACCGGTCAGTTGACCCTGCCGGAGACATTCTTATAGGATCCAAACAATCCATGTCCATGCCTACTGAAATCTTTAGTATTGATCCTGAAACAGGAAAAGAAACACAGATCAGCAGCATTAACAACAACCTGATGGAACAGCTGAATTTCGGCAAGGTAGAAAAACGCTGGATTAAAACCACTGACAACAAAGAGATGCTTACCTGGGTAATCTATCCGCCTGATTTCGATGAAACTAAGAAATACCCGGCCCTGCTCTATTGCCAGGGTGGCCCTCAGGCTTCTGTAAGCCAGTTTTTCTCTTACAGATGGAATTTCCAGATGATGGCAGCCAATGATTACATTATCGTAGCTCCTAACCGACGCGGATTGCCTTCATTCGGAATGGAATGGCTTGAACAGATCAGTGGCGATTATGCCGGTCAGAATATCAAAGATTATCTGAGCGCTATAGATGCCTTATCAAAAGAACCTTACGTAGATAAAGACAACCTCGGCGCTGTAGGTGCCAGTTACGGTGGCTATTCCGTATTTTACCTGGCAGGAAACCATGACGGAAGATTCGATGCATTTATTTCTCATGATGGCATGTTTAACCTGGAATCTCAGTATCTGGAGACCGAGGAGATGTGGTTTGTTAACTGGGATCTTGGCGGTCCTTACTGGGAAGAAGAAAACAGGAAAACCTACGAACAGTCTCCCCATCGATTTGTCGATAAATGGGATACTCCCATTATGGTGATTCACGGACAGAAAGATTACAGAATTGCTTATACTCAGGGAATGAGCGCATTTAACGCAGCTCAGCTCAGAGACATCCCGAGTAAATTCCTGTACTTCCCAAATGAAAATCATTGGGTTCTGCAGCCACAAAATGGAATTCTGTGGCAAAGAGAATTTTTCAAATGGCTGGATAAATGGCTTAAAGAAGAAAAGGAATAACAGAAAAACCATATTAACAAAAAAGACCGGTTTTTAAAAAAGCCGGTCTTTTGTTTTTAAAAAAATAGTTTTATTTTTAATGGGTTGTAAAAGAATTATTTATACCAAAAATATTTTTAACCATAATCTTTAAAACCATGAATAATGCTTTTTAAAGAATTGTTCCATTTAATTTTACTGATCATTTTCCTGCTGACCTACATCCTGGCGTACAGTTTTGTGAAGCCCTTTATCATCAACCGGAAAAGAAAATACTCTACACTGGCACTTAAACTGACATATATGGTGTTTCTCGCTTTTTTGCTGGTTTTTGTTTATCTGTTTTTGCTGTTTGGAGCCAATCAAATCACCTACCAAATAAGCGATATGGAATTTTTTGGAATTCTATTCCTGCTGTTTCTTCCAAACATTGGTATACTGATCAGGAGGAAGATAAAAGGCATAAGGGTATTTTACAACTATCTTTTTTCGTTAATAAACCTGGGAGGAACTTACTTCATTATATTAAAATTGGTTTTAAACAACTGGTTTTTAGGCTGATTCATTGATAATCTTTCTTGCTTTTATCAGTTTATCCTGCAAAGGAAGATGTCCATCAATCCAGTGGATATTAAAACCTTTTCTCTCCATTCTCCGAAACCATGTCATCTGTCGTTTAGCAAACTGATGGATCGAGGTGTTCAATTGCGTGAACATCTCATCATAAGATAATTCTCCTGTCAAATATTTGGTGATATACTTGTATTCGAGACCATAATATATCAGGTCCTCAGCCGAAACACCCTTGTTCATAAGCTTTATGACCTCTTCAATCATTCCCTCCTCTAAACGTTCTTTCAAACGTGTTGTTATTCTTTTCCTTTGTGTTGGTCTGTCGAATTTAATACCGAAGATGAGGGGTTTTATCTGGGGGTAACTAAAATCAACGCCGGAATTCTCCGAATAATACTTAGCTATCTCAATGGCCCGAATCACCCTTTTTTTGGATACCAGATCGGTTGTATTGTGCAAGTTTTTCTTATAATCCAGCAGCATATTGGTGAGTTCCTCCAGTGATCTCTTGTTCAATTCTTCTCTCAAAGCGTGATCCGGAGGTACATGAATGAGCTTATAACCTTTCAGCACGGCTTCAATATACATACCGGTGCCGCCACAAAGAACAGGAATTCTATTCCTTGCCCTGATTGAACTGTAAGCCTTTATGAAATCATTCTGATATTCATATACATTATACTTATATCCAGAATCCACAATATCAATCAGATGAAAAGGAATTTCTTTTCCGTTGACAATATAATCCTGATAATCTTTACCCGTTCCAAGATCCATCTTTCTGTAAACTTGACGGGAATCAGCACTAATCACCTCTCCATCAAGTTCATAAGCAAGCCTGGCTGCAAAAGAGGTTTTTCCTCCGGCGGTAGGTCCCAGAACCACAATAATATCAAAACCGTATTCCATTTTCGATTGGTATTTTTTTTATTTAGTGTTATTTATCCTAAATTTGTATAAAATAAAATACAATATTATGGATTTTAAGCGAATTTGGGAAAGAGTTAAAGCAATAATTGCAAAGCCTGGTGAAGAATGGGATAAGATCATAGACGAGCCAGAGGATACCAATGAAATTTTCATTCATTATGCGGTTCCGTTAATAGCATTAGGAGCTATTACAACATTTATCGGCAAAGCGGCTATGTCATCGATCACTGGTTACGAAGGTTTTATGCTGGCAATAAGTTATTTTATAAGCACGGTTGCAGGTTTATATATTTCTGCAATAGTTTTATCTGAACTGGCACCAAGTTTTGACACCATCAGGGACTTCAAAAAGTCTGTAAAACTTATTGTTTATTCTTCTACCCCTGCACTGACAGCTGCAGTAATTGCAAGCCTGCATCCCGGCTTATCATTTATAGGGCTCTTTGGATTTTATTCACTCTATTTATTCTGGCTCGGTTTACCAAAACTACTGGATACCTCGGAAGATAAGAAAGTAGGATTTGTACTGGTTGCTTCATTGAT
>CAZWHH010000204.1:0-5263 GCA_964633615.1 uncultured Bacteroidales bacterium
GGGGAACAGCCAGCCCAAAAGACCAGGGGGTTGGAGAATTTCCAATCACAATAGGGGCATAGGATATATAGAATTCGGACTCTTTCTTAAATCCTTTTCGCGTATAAGATAGTGTTTCTCCATTCTGCAGCTTTTCCATCAAATTAAGCTCTTCTATATTGGTTTCAAACTGGTCAATATTAGACCCTACTAGATCTTTATGCATGTGAGCCACAAATGTTCCGTTATTAGCTACTAAAAAAGCATAGCTGTTTTTATAAGGTTTTATTTTTTCTATTACAGGCTGAAATCGTTCCAGAGTTAAATCCAGACCGACCAGACCTGCAAATTCATCACCCTCCATAAACGGAACTCCAACACTGGTCTCGTAAATTTCCTCAGAATCTCCGGTGTATGCATAATAGTAGGGATTCATCACCAAATCGTGAGGATTTTCTTTTACATCATAATAAGCCCCTTTTTCAAAATCATCTTCTGTGTCAAGAATTTCTTCCTGGTAGATTAAATCCCCATTAGACTTATAAAAGGTTAATCTGAGTCTGCCATGTGTTTTGTTATAATTTTCTCTTATCGTATTTAATTCATAACTAATCCAAATGGATAAAAAATTCGGATTTTTCCGAAGCACATTTTTTATGATTTCTTTGCTTTGGTTAATTAACTCATCTCTTGGTTTATCTAAAAAAGTCTCAAAGGATTGTGCCAAAGCCCTGGATATATCCATGTCCACATTCAAATTGGCTTTAGTTTCATTGGCGTATTGCATAGCCATCGCATCAATTTTTTCTTTGGCATCATTCAAAGCATTGGAACGTAACTTGTAACTTATATAACCTACAGCAATAACATAGATTAAGGAAGAAATGAATAAAATATAGAAAAGCATTTTTCCTTTTATACTTGAGTTGATTTTCATAACAGAATAGGTATTATTATAGGTAACTAAAATATAAAAAATAATTAATACAACTAATATATAGATTCATTTTTAAAGATTTATAATAAAAAAAGCGGATACTTTTAAAAGATATCCGCTTTATATAATTTTAAAACACTTTTATTATTCGTCCGGTATAATTGCATCTACGGGACATACATCAGCACAGGCTCCGCAATCTGTACAAAGATCGGGGTCTATTTTGTATATCTCCCCTTCACTAATTGCTTCTACCGGACATTCATCTATGCATGCTCCGCAAGCAGTGCAGTCTTCTGTTATTTTATAAGCCATATTTTAAATTATTTATAGATTTAGAACATATGTTCAAATCAAAATTATAATACTTTATTTAAATCACAAAATATTTTATGATAATTGTTAAATATGATTAACTATCTTAGCTGAAATGAGGTATACAAAACAGGACTAAAAACCCTTAAAATGAACAAATAAGTTAAATTTGCGTTCCAAACTGAAAATGAGAAACAGAATTTATATTATGATTGTAATTTTAATAATTTTTATTCTTGCTATTGACTTCTTCACCTGGTATAATCTGGCAAAAATAGTAAGAATAAATCTTACTTATTTTACTATAATATATTGGGCCATAACAGCAATTTTGTTGCTGTTTTTACTTTATTTAATATTTTTCAGATCTCTTGAAACCCGATCAATTAGTAATTTTAGGGCTTATTATTTGTTTTTCGGACTTTTTATTTTATTCTATTTACCCAAAATTATATTTACTGTATTCAAATTAGTGGACTTACTTTTTATACAAATCTTTAAGATTTTTAATTATACTTTTCCTGAATTATTTTCTTATGCTGGTGTGTTTTTAGGAATTCTTATATTTCTATTTGCTTTATATGGGATCACTTATGGTAAATTTCATTTTAAGGTAAGAGAGGTTACCCTTCAGTTTGGTAATTTACCTGAAGAATTTAACAACTACAGGATCGTGCAATTTTCTGATCTTCATTTGGGTAGTTGGTTTGATAATGAGGAAAAGCTCAGAGAAGCAGTTAAATTAATTAATAAACAGAAGCCTGATCTGGTTTTTTTTACAGGAGATTTGGTGAATAATTTCCATGAAGAAGCCAATCCATATCTTGATATTTTAAAGCAAATACAAGCTGAAGATGGGAAATATTCCATCTTGGGAAATCATGATTACGGAGACTACTTTAATTGGAAGAGTGAGGAAGCAAAGAACCGAAACCTGGATTCTGTTAAAGCAAAACATGGAGTAATGGGCTTTAAATTGTTGTGTAATGAATCTGATACAGTCCTCAGGGATTCTGCAGGTATAGGAATTTTAGGAGTAGAAAACTGGGGGAAACCACCCTTTCATCAATATGGTGATGTTTTTCAGGCTCAAAAGAATTTACCTGAAGATGTACCTTTTAGAATATTATTAAGTCATGATCCAAGCCACTGGAGGGAAAAAGTATTAAATACAGAAGATATTGATTTGACTGTTTCCGGCCACACACATGGAATGCAATTCGGCATCCGGCTTCCTTTTTTTAAATGGAGCCCGGTACAATGGAGATATCCGGAGTGGGGAGGATTATATGAATCTAATGGACAGAAACTATATGTAAACACAGGATTAGGTCATATAGGATTCCCAGGCAGGTCGGGTATAAGGCCGGAAATAACATTAATAAAATTAAAAAAAGCTGGCTTATAAAAACCAGCTTTTTTTTGATTTATGATTGTCTATTGTATCTGACTTAATATAGCATAATATTGAACAATCACCGCACCAAAGAAATTTTCAACGGGTGCTGTTGAATCATCTTCAAACACAAAAACAGGTGATGGTTCGAACTCTAAAGAACTCGAGGAGGTATCCTTTATTTTTATGTCGGCAACTTTCTGTCCACTGCTGGTTTCATAAAGACTAATATCCAACTGATCATTAAGGTATTTAATAATATTTTCATTTGTGGGCGTACCACTAATATCTCCAGGATCAATATTTTCCGGATTAAGATCATATGGTTTTGCCCAGCCTGAGAGTTTCAGATATCTAAGCTGAAGATATCCATCTAATTTTTTAATATAAGTGGAATCATCAGCTGTCTGGTCAGTTGTAACAGTAAGGTTTGTTGCCAACAATGTATTGTCATTTTTTGATATGGAAGCATTGAAGTTGTTTTCATCATTATTATATGACACAGCAAAATTAAATGGCTTAAGGAATAGTGTTATATCTGCAGTAGCAATTTCATTTTCACTATAAGTAACATGATACTCAAAATCCATATATTTAGTGTCATCAATATAAAGATCTGCCAGAATATCAGTTGGCACATAAACGTCTCCTGTGTCAGTTGTAATGATTGTTTCGGTAAATTCACCAATCGTTAGTGTGGCATTGTTTTCTCCTGATGCCCAATGAGAAGAATCAGATGGGAAGTGGAAAATAATGGAATCTACAGTTTCCGTAACTACTGCCCATTGGTTATTTTGATAATCCCATTCAAACTCAATGGTTTTTTGATCAAAATTAAAGGGTTCGTCACCAACTCTTTGCGGGCTTGAATGTTCAAGAGGTTGAATGGTTTGGTTTATTGAACGGATGATAGAGGAATGGCTTCCTTTTGTAGAATTGGTTAATGGATCATGAATGGAAAACATACTGTCTATTGTCATCATAGCCTCAGTTCCATCGGTATTTTGCATTTCTTCCATATCTTTGGCCACTTGTTGACTCGTATTTGAAATAACTTGTTGTGCCTCATCTTTGGGCATCATGTCATTTTCGTCACCACTTTCATCTTTTTCGCATCCTGAGAAAATAAATATTGATGCAAAGACTGATAATGTAAAAATTCGCTTTAAGGTCTTCATAATTATTATTTTTAGTTTTTCCCAATTAAACAATTTTTCTTCTAAAAAATAGAACAAAATTCCTGCCATTTAATTAAGAATAAATTATTTCTGTATTTAATTAAAATTGAATTCTTGATTCTTAATTTTTTCAGAGAGCTTGATAATAGATGATTCCGGTAATTTGTTAATTAAATTGACCAATAATAATGTAGAATCATTACAAAAGGAAATTGTAGCTTCATTCCAATTGTCTTTTATTTTTCGGTATCTTACTTCCATAAACCCTTTTCCCGAAGAATCATCCTCTGCAATCAAAACAAAATCATTATGATTCATTTCCTTCACAATGTCATTTAATAGTGAATCAGTTTGAGATTTTAAAGACTTATTTTCATGAAAATATAACATTCTGGTAGTTTTTACTGATTCTTTTGGAATCGAATTATCTTTCTCAGATGATGAATCATTAAGAACATCAAAGAAAATAAAATCAGGAAGAGACATGATTACAAATCCGGGCTCTCCATGATAGGGATGAATTATCTTCTTGAACTTACTTTCCATTTCCAGTTTGTCCTTATTCAGAATAAACAATCCTGAAAATATTGCAATAATTAAAACTGCAAAAAGGATTAATTTAGTTTTATTCATTAGTTATTTATTGTACAGATTTATTGTTTTTTACAAAATAACAAAATATGTAAATATTTACAATCAAATTAATTTATAAATTTGTTAAAAATGGTTAATTGTGATGCAGCAGATAGGAAAATATGTGATAATTGCAGGGGTGTTTTTAATTGTAGTTGGGGTTATTTTGTATTTTGCAGGTAATAAACTGGGCTGGTTAGGCAACTTACCTGGTGATATTAAAATTAAGAGAGAAAATTTTACATTTTATGCGCCCATTACAACAATGATTTTAATAAGTATTTTTTTAAGTGTCCTTTTTTGGATTATTTCTAAAATCAAATAAAAGAGAATATTAATAATCAAATTGTTACACCTTATTTTTTACGTTGAATTTCCTGTGAATAACTTTTTGTTTCAGGGATCGCGGGGTAAGTTTATTCAGAACCAGGAAAAATTTATTTAATAATCCGGGTATTATAACTGGTTTTCCCTTCATCAGTTTATCAATTGCAATTTGGGCCATTTTACTTGAACGCATTGAAGATGCTTTACCCCAGAAACCGCCTCTTCTGATCCTGACAATAACATCCTGATTCGTAATAACAGGGCCTGGACAAAGGACACTAATATTAATATTTGAATTCTTTAGTTCTTGTCTCAAATCCTTTGAAAAAGAATATATAAATGATTTGCTTGCTGTATAAACTGTTTTGTAGGGCATAGAATAGAATGAAGCCAGACTTCCGAGGTTCAGTATATAAGATTTTTTCTTTGTTCTTAGCTCAGGTAAAAATAGTCGGGTTAGCAATACTACTGATTCTATGTTTAAACGCAGAATGTTTT
>CAZWHH010000205.1:0-5258 GCA_964633615.1 uncultured Bacteroidales bacterium
TAGCAGGCTTATCCAGTAACAAACCTATGTGCGAAGCAATTCCCATGCGGTTTGGATGAGCAATTCCCTGTCCGTCAAATATGAAAAGGTCAATCTCCTCCTCTATCTTACTCATGGTGTCCAAAATCAATGGTCCTTCCCGGTAAGTTAGCAAGCCCGGTATGTAAGGATAGCCTATCAAATCAAGTTCGGTATAGGTTTTAAGGTGCTTAAGATCAGGATAACTGAACAAAGCAATTGCACAAAACCCGGTTAATGGTTTTTTACTATAAGCTATATCAATCCCGGCAATCACATTTATTTTCTCAAGCATGCCCTGAATAACCAACTTTTCTGCCAGTTCTTTTTGCTGCTGCCTGGCCACTTTAGGTGTAATATTTCGTAAAGGATTATTCTTTATCATAGCTTTATGGTTAACACTTTTTCATGCCAACATGTTCAAACAAAAAAGAACTCCACTGTTTTTAGTCAATTGCAAAATTTAAATTTTCTGTTTTCTGCGTTTCAAGAATCTGGAATAGATAAAAATCTGTTATTAATGAAAGTTACAGTAAATTTTATGGAAAATTGCTGAAAACAATAAAAATATATTTAGTAAATTTGAGATATGGAACTTATCAAAAGACATCTGGGAGAAATAAAGAAACTTTGTGAAGCACACTATGTAAAGGAACTATATGTCTTCGGTTCAGTATTAAATGATACTTTTAACAAAAATAGTGATGTAGATTTTCTGGTTCAGTTTTCCAATGTTGATCCTTTAGAATATTTTGATAATTACATGGATCTGAAAGAAAAACTTGAAAAGTTGCTTTCAAGAAAAATAGACCTGGTAGAAAAACAAACCCTAAAAAACCCAATACTCAAGCGCTCTGTTGATCGCAATAAAGTTCTCTTATATGGACGAAAAGATACTAAAATTACTATTTGATATAAAAGAAGCAATCAGTGAAATAGATAATTATTTCAAAGATTACCCAAAGGATTTTAACAAATACAAGAAAAACACCCTCCTAAAAAGGGCTATTGAAAGAGATTTGGAGATCATTGGCGAAGCAATAAACAAAATTTTAAAAATTGACGAAAACTTTCCTATTAATAACGCAAAAAGAATTGTGGGATTAAGAAATCAAATAATACATGCTTACGACAATATTTCTGATGAAAATATCTGGGCAATTCTTTTAAAACACCTTCCCAAATTGAAAGAAGAAATTAATCGCTTAATTAAAGAAAATCAATAAAGATGTTCGAATCCCGTCCAAGAAGAGGAAACTGCCTGATTACCATTTTGCTTATCCTGGTATTTCTGGCTGCATTTGGTATTATCAGCTGGGAAACCGTTGGAAATTTTGCGCGTTTTATTGTGTATATTATTGTTGCTGGTATTGGAATTATTGTTGGGATTCTTCTGTGGGTCTATTTTTTTGGCGGAAGAAAATAAAGTGCTTTCCCATGCAACTATTTTTTGTAATTTTACCTCCTAAATATTTCATGTATGAATCAAACAGAAAGAAATCAGCTTGAAAAAAAACTGACAGAAGAGAAGAAAAAAGTGGAGCAACGGATTAAGAAGCTGAAAGACTTAACTCAGGCTGTTGAACCTGACAATGCCATTGGACGTGTCAGTCGTATGGATGCGATTAACAACAAAAGTGTGAATGATGCCGCTTTGCGCACTGCCGAAAACAAACTTTCTTCCATAAAAGAAACACTAAAAAATATTGACAAAGAAGATTTCGGTAAATGTCGAAAATGCGGACAACCAATTCAAATGGGCAGGCTGGTTATTATGCCGGAAAGTTCTCTCTGTATGCGCTGTGCTCAACACTAACCAACATGGTGCAACTAGAATTTCATTTTTCCAATTATCACTATTTTTACAGGGTTCACATCAGCCTGAACAGGTATAATTTCAACTCCTTTCTGATAAGCCTCATTAAGTTTCTCAGAATAATCGGGATCAATATTCCAGGCAGGAGCAAAAATTTCCACATCGGTACGTTGAACAACAAACAACATAACGGCTCTTATGCCGGATTCTTTTACACGAATTAACTCTTCCAGGTGTTTTTTGCCTCGTTTTGTTACAGCATCAGGGAAAAGTGCAAAATCTCCTTCTTTCAGAGTCACATTTTTAACTTCAATGAAGCATTTTTCATTTTCATTTTCAGCATATATGTCAAAACGACTGTTGCCATATTTTACTTCTCTCTTTACAGTAGTATAACCTTTTAACTCCTCAATTTCTCCATTTCTCACAGCCTCAAAAGCCAGCATGTTCGGAATATTAGTATTGATGCCAACCCATTCGCCGTTTATTTTTATCATTTCCCAGGTAAATTGAGTCTTCCTCTTCGGGTTATCAACAGGACTCATATAAACATCGGCATGCTCCTCAAGACAACTTTTCATAGAACCGGAGTTGGTGCAATGTGCAGTAACTATTTCTCCGCCTGTTAATTTAATATCTGTCAGAAACCTTTTATAACGCTTAATAAAATTCCCTTTTATTAAGGGTTTTGTAAATTTCATGGGCTAATCTTTTATCCAATAAACATTATACAAAATTAAGCTAAGTATGTTCCCAAAAATTATTAATTTTACTTATTGATGAGGTTTCAGGATCTCTAATTTCAAAACAATAAAACTTCTTACATGCGACTTCTCGGTAACATCATTTGGTTAGTTTTTGGCGGTGTAATCACGGCCATTGAATACTTTATTTCCAGTGTATTATTAATGATTACCATTATTGGGATCCCTTTTGGTCTGCAGACTCTGAAACTTGGGATTGTGGCACTCTGGCCGTTTGGTACGGAAGTAAAACAGACTCGTTCTACATCCTCAGGCTGTTTGAATATCATTATGAATATAATATGGATTTTAATTGGTGGTATATGGATCAGCCTTTCACACCTGGTTTTTGGAATCCTTTTAACCATCACTATAATTGGTATTCCATTCGGACGGCAGCATTTCAAATTGGCACGGCTTGCATTAACACCCTTTGGATATGAAGTTTTTTAATATTATATTTACAGCACGACCTGTAAATCTATTCAGGAACTTTATATTTTTTTTAAAATGCAAAGTTATCAGGAATATTTCATCCCGATTTTCGTCAGTAACCTGCTGGCAATTGTTTTAATGTTGCTTTCCTATCATTTTCCCCGTGTTCTAAGGGTTATTTGGGGTGCTGTTTTTATTATTGCCGGAATCATTAATCTTATCACAGTTTATAACAATCCGCTGATTTACATTGAAGGCTTTGGCCCCACCGCCATCCCGTTTTACCAGGAAATAATCTATGGGCCTTTCAGTGAATATCCGGGTTTTTATATTACCCTGATATCTATCGGACAGATAATTATCGGAGGAATGATCTGGTCGAAAAAATTCTGGTTTATATTAGGTTGCCTTGGCGCCGTCATCTTTTTGCTGGCTATAGTTCCGCTTGGTGTGGGTTCGGCATTCCCGTCCACTGTATTCATGGCACTAGCCATCATCTTCCTGATGCGGAAAAAAAGAAAGAGAAGTATTTTCGGGACTTAGGCTGAAATAATATTGTACAAAACACATCCCTTATGCAGTAAATTATTCAGCTATAATTTCCATTCACCTTTAAAAACAAACTCAACAGGTCCTGTAAGCCATATATTACTAAAAGAATTGTCCTTGTTTCGATCAAATTTCACTTTTAAACATCCGCCCCGGGCCTGTAGTTCATATTCATTAGCCTCCCCGGATTCTTTCAGTGCAGCACTGAGTGCAGCTGCAACCGAACCGGTTCCGCACGCGAGGGTCTCACTTTCCACCCCGCGCTCGTAAGTCCTGATAGATAACTTTTCTTTTCCCAGTAAACTGACAAAATTAACATTAATCCCCTCTTCAGATAATTCAGGGTCATTCCTTAAAGCTTTACCCTCCCTGAGCACATCCGTTTCAGACAGATCATCCACAAATTTGACCAAATGCGGCGAGCCGGTATTTACAATATATCCTTCCGGTATTTGTTTCACCAGAGCTACATCAGACATTCTCAATGAAACTTTGTCAGGTTTTAAAACTACTCCCTCATGGATACCATCTGAGGCTCTGAACTCCGCTTTTTCATCGCTCAATCCAAGCTTACTGGCAAAAGCCACAATGCACCTCCCTCCATTTCCACACATGGTACTCTCTTTTCCATCTGCATTGAAATATCTCATAGAGAAATCAACATCCGCAACTTCTTCCAGTAGAATCAAACCATCTGCTCCAACTCCGAATCTCCTGGAACAAATTTTTTCTATTAATTGATTCTGAAGGGGAAAAACCTGTTGACGATTATCTATTATTACGAAATCGTTCCCAGCACCGTGATATTTATAAAAATTAATGAGCATAAACAGCTGTTAAAGAATGTTAAAAGTAGTGATACCTTTGCGTCAGGGCATATAATTTGCTATCTTGTATATAAATTATTTAACCATAAAAATACAATAATTATGAAAAATAAAAATTTAATTGGCAACATAATTATAGCAGTATTGGCTTCATTTTTAACAGTTTTGGTATACACAGGAATAGAAGGCAATCAGGAAAAGAAATCAAACACACATACAGTTTCCTTCAGCAACGATACCAACGGGATTCATTTCGCTAACTTACCTGCTGATTTTAAAGCAGAAAGTTTTGATTTTACATTAGCTGCTGAAAATTCAGTTCCGGCAGCAGTTCACGTTAAATCCAAGTTTGTCAGGGAAGGAAGTCAATTCAGCAATCCTTTATTTGAATATTTCTTTGGAGATCAATACCAGCAACCTCGTCAAAGAGAGTCTGTTGGCTACGGTTCAGGCGTAATTATATCATCAGACGGTTATATTGTTACCAACCATCACGTGATTCAAAAATCTGATGAAGTGAGTGTTACTTTACACGATAAAAGAAATCTTAAGGCAGAAGTAATTGGTTCAGATCCAGCCACCGACATTGCCTTGCTTAAAGTAGATGCTGAGAATCTGCCTTACCTGAAATTCGGAGATTCTGAAGATCTGAAACTTGGCGAATGGGTTTTAGCAGTAGGTAATCCATTCAACATCGGAACGACTGTTACAGCAGGCATTGTAAGTGCAAAAGGTCGAAGTATAGGTATTATGAATCGCCAGGAAAATCGTCTTTCCATTGAATCTTTCATTCAAACAGATGCCGCAGTGAACAAAGGTAACAGTGGAGGAGCCCTGGTGAATGTAAAAGGAGAACTCATCGGGATAAAT
>CAZWHH010000206.1:0-5225 GCA_964633615.1 uncultured Bacteroidales bacterium
TTTCAAAGGATTAACTTTAAACTATCTCTGCGTTTATCAGCGCAACAATCTGCGCAAATCCGCGAGCCATTTTTTCATTGTTCATTTTTCATTGTTCATTGTCACAAACTTCAAACGATCAAATCTCCCACCAACTCTTGCTCCCTGTTTTTCTCATCCTCCGTAGCTTCAGCGAAGGAGGACTGCCACTGCCAACTTCTTACAGATAACACACAAACTCAAACTTCAGATCCACGAGCTCTTCCAGGTGCTTGCCCGACTCGAAGGTATCTTCATCGCCATCCTGGTAGTACCATTTGACGGAGACTTTTTTCTCTTTCATGTACACTTTAGAGAGAATTTCCAGTATCTCCAGCAGCATTTTGGAGGAGGAAGAATTGAAATATTCCATATCGAAGACCACCTCCGTATTTTCAGGCGCCTCTTCAATATATTCTTTAATCCATTCCCTGACCGGATAATAAAAGGTTTTGCTGTCTTCAGGAAGCGAATACCCGGAGAATTTTATGAGTCCGTTCGGTTTGTCGAGAACCAGGTAAGGAGTCCTCTGACTGCCCTGGACCTCAATTTCTTCTTTGCCCTGAATGGTTTCAATTTCTTCAGCATTTATTTTTTCCATACATGTATTTTTATCTATTCAAAATTAATAAATATGGATCAAAAAAAGAAAGGTTTTGCAGCCATAATTCAAATAGAGAAAAACAAGAAAATAAACCGTTGATTTTTTCTATTTTTGTCTTTTAAAACAACAAGAGATGCGGGTACTTTTTATAGTGGGATACTGGAATTCGGGAACCACTCTGCTGGTTAGGATTTTACGTCATCATCCCATGCTTAAACTGAGAAAAACATTCAACTCAAAAAATCTTGAGGAGCATACCATCAGACGGATTCTGAGAAAATTTAACCACGATTTTTTCTTTTTTGGTGATTACAAAGGGGTGATAGAGAATGGTTTTAAAAATTATAAGGAACCCGAATTATCTGAAAAAGAGACTGAAAAGTTCCGTAAACTTTTTTATAAACGCCTGAGGGCGCCTAAAAAGAAGATTCTTTTCCTGAAAAAGCCGCGCATATTTTTCTTCAAAAATTTACTCGATCGCACTTTCCCTAAGGGAGAGATGAAAAAAATAGTCATCCTCCGCAATGGTTATTCCCAGGTGGTATCTAAAGATTACTGGCTGAACAGTCCGGAAGAGCCAAAAAAACAACTGCTTAACCGGGCTCATTTCTGGTACCGGGCCATGGAGTATTACTTTAAGAACTGGCACAACGATCCGGAAACCATCTGTTTGCGTTATGAAAGTTTATGCAACAACCCGGCAAGGGAGCTTGGGCGTATTTGTAATTTTGCAGGGATCGATTTTGAGAAGATCCGGGATTACCTGCCTGAAGGGCTTGAAAGCCGCATGGATAAATGGGATAAGCTGGATGATGACCTGAAAAGGGAGGTGACAGGTATTATCGGAGAAATGCAACAAAAACTGGATAAGGAACTCCCGGTTCAACCCTAATTTTATTTTAAATTATGCTGATCAACAGATACAAATCCGGCCGGCCCCTTCCTGAGAAGATCTATAAAGAACTTGAATTTCTCGTGCGTTTTGTTTACCTCTGGATCGTCAATGGTTTTCGGGTGAAGACGTTGTTGTTTTACCCGGACCTGCCCTCTAAGCGCGCTGTCATCGTAAAGCTGGCACGAAAATTAAAATACAACCTGACCAACCATCCGGGAATTTCATTTTGTTTGGCGATCAACTGGGAAAATACTACCTGCCGAAACCGTTTTTCATTGCTGGAAAATATTTTTCAGACCCGTAAGGTGCTTAACCTGAAGTGTACTGATATTAGCAAGGAGCATGTAGACCGGTTGTCTGTGGAAATATTTGGCTACGGGACTTTTGTGGATCCAAAGTCTTTTAGCGGGAAATGTGTTCAGAAGAGCAATGTAAATGCCAAACACGATGGGAAAGTGATCCAATGCCCAATTGAAAGTCCGGAAGCCGGATATATTTACCAGAAAGTAATTGACAACAAAGAGAATGAACAGTTCGTGAAAGACATCCGTGTGCCCGTCATTAATGGGAACATCCCTTTTGTTTACCTGAAATACCGGCCGGTGGGTGACCGGTTCAGCAATACCAATTCGCATGCTTCCCTTGAAAAGAAAGAATCCTGTCTGACGAAGGAGGAAATGAAGAAAATTATCGTTTTTGCAGAAAAGATCGGGTTGGATTACGGTGAGCTTGACGTGCTCAGGGATAATAAAGACGGGAAGATTTATATTGTGGATGTGAATAATACCCCGTGGGGACCGCCCAATCACCTGCCCCCCGAAGATCATCAAAAAGCCATTGAGGAGCTGGCCGCCTTGTTTGCAAAGGAGTTTTTGAAATAAGAAATCTGGACAAGCCTTTTCTTGATTTTAATAGCAATTAATACTCCTATCACCCCCAACCCGCGAATTTGGTCGGGCCTGCGCTCTGTTGGGTCAACGGGAGATTTTTTAATAATATAGGATGAATTCTTCAATAAATGTAGCTTTCCTGTTTTCCAGGATTTATGACAAAAATATATTAGGCAACTATCTGTTGCAAAATCGGCGCGAATGCCCGGAAAAATTGCGCGGGGTGTCCTAATGAGGAAAACAGGGAAAAAGTCACTCGTTACAAGCACGGCGAGGGATTAGCTACTTCCTCCTGCCTGCTGCTCATTTCTCATTGCTCTTTTTCCAGTGCCCGAACCACCTCTTCCGGTTTTATTTTTTTTATACAGTCACAGTCCAGGGTTTTTCTGCACTTGTTGCATTCTTTATCCAGTACAAGGGCGTGTGCTTTTTTGCCAAGAGGAGCCCATCTTCCCGGGTGCATCGGGCGGATCGGGGGAAAGATACCAATTGCAGCTAACCCAAGTGCGGCGGCTATGTGAAGAGGTCCCGTGCTGGCGGCCACCAGGGCATCACAACGACTGATAAATGCGATAAATTGTTCTAGGCTCATCCGGCCGGTGAGGTCTGTTGTTTTTTCCGAATATTTACTGAGAAAGCCTTCGAGCAGCGTTCGGTCTTCTTTGGTACCGCTGATCAGAATATTGTACTTTTCGGAAGGCAACAGGTCGATCAGTCTGCCGAAGTTATCAAGTCCCCACTCCCGTGCGCTGCCTTTGGATTTTGGATGAAGAATGAGATTCGTTTTTTCCGTGGATAAGAAGGAGCTGTGTTTTTCATCCAGGGGGGGTGTTTTTGAGAGCCCGTAATATTCTGAAAGTTTTTCTCTGGGCGGGATGGAGTTTATTTGCAGGGGTTTTAGTAATTTCAGATTCAGTTGACTCTCGTGCAAGCCGGATTTTTTGCGACTGAAGAACAGGCGTTTGTTACAGGTGAGTAAGTGATAGATTCTGTGTCCGGTACCGATCCTCAGCGGGATCTTTGCCTTTTGGGCTACCCGGGCGATGTCTTTGTTGGGAAATACATGAACAATGACATCCGCGTTCACTTGACGAAAAGATTCAACTTGTGCTTCGCGGCTCTTTTTTTTCAGTTCACTCCAGTTGATAAAAGTGTCCACATGATCACAAGCGTTAATAATGGGTTGGGTGTAAGATTCTCCAATGAAAAGGATCTCGCATTTTGGGTAATGTTCCCTGAGGATTCCTGCCACCGGAAGAGTAAGGATGACATCCCCAATCTTGTCGGTTCTGCTGATGATGATCTTATTGATATTCACGGCGAATGAGATTAGCTAGTGGTTGATATTTTTATTTCGCAGAATCCATAACTTAATGTATCGGGTGAACAGGGCATAACTGGCCAGAAAAGCTACCGTCAGTCCCGGAATTCCATCCCGGAATCCTCCCCGGATGATATAATGGCTGAAAAACCGGTACCCGGGTTTAATAAAAAGATGATACAGCGTAATTTTTTTGATTTTTTTGTCATAGTCTTTGGCCTGCCACCAGGCATAGCGATTTACTTTTTCAACAAACGCATCAAATCCTTTGTAAGTGTTGTGTATCAGGTGGTTTTTAAGCCTCCCTACTTCTCCGTCAGCCAGGATCTCCGCATGCACATGTTTTTCTTCATAACGGCATTTACTTTTTTTGAACAACCGGATTACTTTATCACGGTTCCACCCCCCGTGTTTCAGGTGACGACCCATGTAATAGTTGTCTCTGTATACCCAGAATCCGGCTTTCTCTGATCCTTCTTTTAAAATATTCTGAATTTCCTTTTTCAACGCTTCAGGTACTCGTTCATCGGCGTCGACCAGAAGGATCCATTCATGTTTTGCCTGCGGGATGGCCCAGTTTTTTTGAGCGGCGGAATTTATGTATTCATGTTGCAAAATGCGATCGGTATATTTTCGGGCCAACTCTATCGTTTTGTCTTTGCTGAATGAGTCTACAACCATGATCTCGTCAGCGAAAGAGACAGATTCCAGTACTTCTTCAATGTTTTGCTCTTCATTTCTGGTGGGAATGACAGCGGTTATTTTTTCCATATCAGGTGCGGATTTTTTCGATGATTTCCTCCATTAATTCACATTGTCGCGTGTGTGAATAAAGGGTTCTGATTTCTTTTAAATGCGTTGTTTTTTCTTTCTGTTGATCTAACTGTTTAAACTTTTCAATAAAATCTTTTGGGTCCCTGGGTTGATAAAGTTTTCCATATTTCCCGTGGTTAAGTATTTCCGGTGTTCCTCCCGAATTGCTTGCAATGACGGGTACCCCAAAAACCAGCGATTCCACGGTGACCATTCCGTAAGTTTCTTTTTCAGATGCCAGCGCAAAGATATCAATTGCTGAGAAGAACCAGTTAATTTCACGAAGAAATCCGTGAAAATGAACGTGATGCTCCAGTTTTTTCTCTTTCACCAGGCGGTGCAGCTTGTTTTTGTATTCCTCTCCCTCGTGACGGGTAGGTTCTCCCACAATCAGGAGATGATAATCCATTCCTGCTTTCCGGATCTCATCAAGACATTCAATCAGAAAGTGTTGTCCTTTCATCGGGTTGAGGCGTCCCATAATGCCAATCAGCCGGACCGAAGGATCCACAGAAAAAAACGCTCTGGCTTCTTTGACAGGAGGCACCTGGTTAATGAGCTTGCCTGTCTCAACCCCCAGGGGAACGACATGGATTTTTTCCCCGGGGAAACGGGTGTTTTTTATTACATTCTCTTTCATGATCCGGGTGGAAGACATCCAGGCATCGATAAAAGAGAAGCGGA
>CAZWHH010000207.1:0-3233 GCA_964633615.1 uncultured Bacteroidales bacterium
GTCCTCCTATTTTCAATTTATTTATTTCCTTATCCTTATTAATGGTGAAGGTATAGCTTGTATTATCATCCTTCCACACAGAAGCATCTTTACGAATAATCTCTTCCGACCCATCAGAATATTTTATGGTCAGCAATATAGGAATCGGCACATTCCCTATTTTATTAATTTCCACCTCCACACTATTTTTTTGATCACGGACATCACCAATGGCTAAATCCGGATATCCGAATTCAAAAAACCAGGGCTCCCAGTACCAGGAAAGATCTGTATCTAATACATCTTCAAATGTATAAAAGAAATCATAAGGCGTTGGATTTTTCTTTTTCCAACGTTCAATATAAATTTTCAAGACCTTATGAAATTGTTCATGGCCAATCATCTCGCGTAAAAAATGAAAAGCATTTGCTGGCCGGACATAGGCATGAAGACGATAAGCGCTATAGTCACTCAGCATATAACTTTTTATCATCAGGGGTACTTCTTTTGCATTCCCGGAACGTTCTCCAAAATCCCTCACAATCGACCTGAAAGGATCTGCATCTTCAACGAGGTATTTCTCAACATCTCTGGGTAAAAAGGATATCAACCCTTCGTCCATAAAAGCATAATAAGACTCATTGGTCATCACATAAAAAGGAAAATAATTATGCCCGATTTCATGAGCAGTTAAGTGCACAGTACTAAGATAATTGGGTGTGTCTCCGTCATTAATTATCATTGGATATTCCATTCCCCCGCTCCCATTAAAAACTGTCATTTCAGGATAAGGAAAAGGCACGCCCATGATGGAATCAGAAAGCAAACGGATCGTTTCTTTAGCTATCTCACCTACTTCCGTAAAAGCTTCTGAACTTGTTTTGTAAACAGCACTTACAAAAGTCCGCCTGCCTGTTTCATGATCTGCTTCCACACTTGTTCCATCCCATATATAGCTCTTACTTACTGCAAAAGCAAAATCTGGTACACCAGAAGCCTTGAAATTCCATGAATGATGATCTTTAAGAACCCGATCATTCTTTAAATCTTCTTCAGTTACGATAGGTATCACTTCCTCTGTCTGGTGAGCCTTTTTGTATTGCTCCATTACACCGGGTTGAAAATGACTTTCCGGATCCTCCAACAGCCCCGTACCCCATACCATATAATCTTTAGGTACATTGATAGTGACATCATAATCGTTAAAATCATTATAAAATTCAGCTGAACCGGTAAATGAATTGGTATCCCACCCGGTAATATCATCATAAACAGAGATCTGTGGATACCAATATCCCACAAACCAACTGTTATCCTCATATTTCCCCATACGGATAGTCACTTCCCCGGGCAATTGCACTTCCCATTCCAGGTAAATTGTAATATTTTCCCCGGACTGAACCGATTCGCTTAAGAAAATATAACGCAGGGTGCCTTCCCTGTTGTTGATACGCGTATCTGAATCGTCATCAAGCTTTTTACCATTCACTGATATATTACTGAGTTTTACCCCTTCATGCAAATCATTCGCGGGTAAACCAAAATCTCTCACAGCTCCTTTGCGGAATATATTCATATAAACTCTAAGAGGGATCATACTTAAAGCATCCGGACTGTTATTTGTATAAACAATCGTTTCCTTTCCTTGTAATAATCCCGTTTCGGGATCAAAATCCGCTTTAATAGTATACTTTGAATGGTTCTGGAAATAATTATTGCCCGGTTCGCCCGTATAAGAACGAGTTCCTTTACTATAAGATTTTTGTAACTCAAGTGGAATAAAAACGTTTTTTTGCTGGCTATGCACTGATAAAAAAGCAATACAGAAGACAAAGAGACCGATTATTCTTTTCATAGTTAGAAAGATTAAAATTTAATCAAATTTAGGACATTTATATTTATTAAAAGTTTAAAGCTTAATCTTGTCTTAATCATCCATACGCACCATGAAAGTTCAGCAACTTAAAACGAGTTAGCCAACCCTTAAAATTAATTGACATATAGAATGTTTCATGTTCTTTTTTTACGTAATTTTGCAGTTCAAATTTTTAAAATTACAAGATGTTGACATTTAACACATTGGGATTATCTCCCAATTTATTGAAGGGAATTGAAGAGCTGGGATTTGAAAAACCGACACCCATACAGGAAAAGGTAATTCCAATTGTTTTTGACAAAGAAAACGACCTGGTAGGTCTGGCTCAAACCGGAACAGGGAAAACTGCTGCATTCGGTCTGCCATTGATTGACCAAATTGAAATAAAGGAGAGATCCGTTCAGGTATTAATTTTAGCTCCCACCCGGGAACTTTGCATTCAGCTCACAAATGATCTGCAAAACTTCTCAAAACATATCAAAGGTTTACAGGTAGTCTCAGTATATGGAGGAGCCAGTGCAGAAACGCAAATTAAAGCGCTGAAAAAAGGGGCCCATATCATTGCCGCTACACCCGGCAGAATGCTGGATCTGATTAAAAGAAAAGCAGCCAGGATCAATAACATTAAAACGGTCGTGCTCGATGAGGCAGATGAAATGCTTAATATGGGCTTCAGGGAAGAACTGGACGGAATATTAAAAGAGACTCCTGAAAATAAACGCACTCTGCTCTTTTCAGCTACAATGCCCCGGGAAGTGGCACGTATTGCTAACAAATATATGAATAATCCGGTAAACATTACTATTGGAAAGCAAAACGCGGGAGCCGAAAATATCAGACATATTTATTACCAGGTACATGCCAGGGATCGATATATCGCTCTTAAAAGAATAGCAGACTTTAATCCTGATATTTACGGATTGGTTTTTTGCAGAACCAGAAGAGAAACCAAGGAGGTAGCTGAAAAACTTATAAAAGATGGGTATAATGCAGATGCAATTCATGGAGATTTGTCCCAGGCCCAACGCGATCATGTAATGAAACGCTTCAGAGAGAGAACCTTACAGATGCTTGTGGCAACAGATGTGGCTGCACGGGGAATTGATGTAACCAATATTTCCCATGTAATCAATTATAACCTGCCGGATGAACTGGAGCTATATACGCACAGAACAGGAAGAACAGGAAGAGCCGAAAAATCAGGCACAGCTATTTCAATTGTCAACTACCGGGAAATAAATAAAATTCCACAAATTGAAAAGATCATTAACAAGAAATGCGAAAAATTACCCATTCCCTCTGGTGCTGAAATTTGTAATAAGCAGTTATTCAATTTAATTGACAGGATGGAAAATGCAGAAGTAGATGAGAAGCAAAT
>CAZWHH010000207.1:3333-5207 GCA_964633615.1 uncultured Bacteroidales bacterium
CTTGATCCAAGAAAAGTGATTGGAATGATTAATGACCATACAAAAAACAGAGATATTAATATAGGCGATATTGAAATAAAAGACAGCTTTTCATTTTTTGAAGTAGGAGAAAAACATGCCTCAAAAGTTAAAAATTCTCTGCAAAACAATAGCTTCAAAGGTCGCTCGATTAACCTGGAGGTAGCAGAAAAGAAAGAAAACAGGAAGAAAGAAAAGAAAAAACACAAAAAAAATTAAAGAGAAAACAAAAAGTGCGAAAAATTGGCAAACGATTATTTCCAGTTTAAGCAATTTACAGTCAGCCAGAACAGGTGCGCCATGAAAGTAGGAACAGACGGGGTGTTGCTTGGGTCATGGTCTAATACCGGACAAGCAAAATCGATACTGGATGTAGGTACTGGTACCGGACTCATCGCTCTTATGTTAGCTCAAAGATCTGCTGCACATATTGATGCTGTGGAGATAGATGAGCAGGCATACGCCCAGGCCTGTGAAAATGTGCAGTCAAGTCCCTGGCCACGAAGGATTACTATATACAAAGACTCTTTTATAAGATTTGCCGGGAAAGCCAAAAAACAATACGATATTGTCCTTTCAAATCCGCCTTATTTCAGTAAATCATTAAAAACACCTGACAGTCAGAGAAATAAGGCCAGGCATGACATTTCCCTTTCCTTTGCCGATTTAATTAAAAACGCCTCTCACCTGTTAAAAAATTCCGGGAGGTTAAATCTCATTCTCCCCTGCCCATTGCATGAAAACCTCATAAAAGAAGCAGAAAAAAAAGGATTATTCATCACAAGGAAGTGGTGGATAAAACCCAATAAACAAAAAGAACCCAAACGCGTCCTGCTTGAGTTCAGTAAAACAAATACACCGCTGACAGATGAAAAGATATTAACCATCGAAAAAGACAAGCGGCATGATTACACGAAAGAATATATCGAACTTACAAAAAATTTCTATCTGAACTTCTAATCCTCAGGTTCCTCCTCGTCTTCCCTGAAAGATATCCCATATTCTTTCAATTCTGCCATGACTGGCTCGTAAATGCTTTTCTTCAAAGGCCGGTGCACTCCTTTTTCATTAATTTTTCCCTGCAGAAGCAGTTTGGTGGCTATAGCTACAGGTACACCGACAGTGATAGACATGGCCGTATGTAAAGTATCTTCTCCCTTAAAAATGAGGGTTGATTTTATACGTTTTCGTTTTTCATTTAACTCATAATCAAACATATGCTGCATTACAATCATGTCCTTATCCTCAGGGTCTAATTGCCATCTTGGTTCTATCAGTTTTTGAAGGATCTGGGCAGGTGTCGCATCATGAAGTTTGATCTCTGTATCCTGAAATATTCCCAGCCATTCCAGTTTGTGCATTATTTCTCCATCCTTGTCAAGGTTCAGGTAATCACACAACTTATCTTCTAAAGAAACTCCTTTGCGATAAGGGAGATAACTGTCTACGAATTCCCGGTAGGTCATCTTTTCAGAATTCAAAACCTTATAGGTATCCTCTGTCATTCCCAGTTGCACGAAAACATCCCATGCTTCAGAATAACCGGGTCGTCTCATGGTTCCGCGAAACATAGTTTCCAAACCTTCCAGTCCATAAGTTTCGATATATTTTAACGAATCACGATTGGGATAAATTTCAAAATCACCTACTTCAGGCAAAGTGACTTTCTCTGCACGACTGAATAATTTATGATACGGAATATATTTAATTTTACCATTGTGTAAAAACTGTGAAACACCCTGCCCTGCAACAACAACATTCCTGGGATTCCATGTAAATTTATACCCCCAGGGATTGTTATCATACTCGGGAGCTACCAATCCTCCTGTAGAAGATTCAAAAGCCTTCAACTCCCC
>CAZWHH010000208.1:0-5203 GCA_964633615.1 uncultured Bacteroidales bacterium
CAGGAACCTTTACTGAAGAATCCGGAGTATGACAATATTCTATGACATCATCAAGTCCCAGTTGCCTGAGTCTGCTGCGCTGCGCTACTTTATTCACATACTTTAACAGATCCTTTTTGGCCAACTTCCATAAGTCTATTGAGGCCTTTGTTGAATCACAAACGGTTTCAAAAGAGAAAAAATAAATTAATTTTTCGGCTATTGCTCCTGCACACAAGGTATCTTCAAGACAAAACTTTCCTTTCCAGCCGGCACACATGAGAATCACATCCCTTTGATTCTCTTTCAGTAAGTTTACAACAGCAGATAAGTTAATAAAAGAAGCAATCAAAACCAGGTAACTTCCCTTAGCGATATGTATGGCCCGGGTACCATTTGTGGTACTATAAGCAACCTTCTTCCCTTTTACTCTTTCCGGTGTAAAATTAAAGGGAGAGTTTCCAAAATCAGCAAAATCCAGGACATTCCCATCCCGCTCTGCAGCAACAACATATCCTTCTTCTTTACGTTTCCGGGCTTCTTCTATTGCAGGTACCGGTATCATTTCTTTTACACCATTCTCAAATGCAGTGCAAATGGCTGAAGTAGCCCTTAATATGTCAATTATTACTACATTTGCCTCCTTGTTTTCAAAATTTGGATACATTTCGGGTGTAAAAACCACTTCTACCTTATTGGGGCTACTCATATAAAATATTATAAAACAAAATGCTGAACGAAGTTCATAAATTTCAGATGATCCCGTTCAGCATTTATCAATGAAACCCTCATCTGCATCCTGCAGACAAAAGGCAATGAATATAGCATGAGGGTTACATGGGATGCAGTTTCAAAAAATGTAGACTTTAGTAAAAATAAATCTCAGAATATCAAATTAATAATAAAACTCTATACGAATGAATTAACTATTTTTTATTTCTTGTAAATCGGTAACTTAACAACTTCTGCTTTCAAAGTTTTCTTCCTTATCTTTATAAAAATCTCTGTCCCCGGCTGCTCAAATTCAGGCTTAACATATCCCATTCCAATGCCTTTTTTCATCATGGGAGACATAGTTCCTGAAGTGACCTCTCCAATCTCATTGTTCTCTTTATCAACAATTTTATAATGTTGCCTTGGAATACCTCTTTCCTTCATCACAAAACCAACCAGTTTTTTGCTTACACCTTCCTGTTTTTGTTTCCACAGATAGTCCTTATCAATAAAATCCTTGTCTTCTGTAAATTTAACCACCCATCCCAGATTTGCTTCAATGGGTGAGGTGGTATCATCAATATCGTTGCCATACAAACAAAGTCCTGCTTCTAGTCTGAGCGTATCCCTTGCTCCAAGTCCAACAGGTTTAATACCAAATTCTTCGCCTGCTTCGAGCACAGCATCCCAAACTTTTTCAGCATCTTTGTTATTCAGATACAGCTCAAAACCATGCTCTCCTGTATATCCTGTAGAAGAAATAATTACATCATCAGCTCCTCCTATCTTACCCACTTTAAATCGGAAAGGCTTCATTTCTCCAAGGTTTTCATCAGTAATTTTTTCAAGGGTAGCCTGTGCTTTGGGACCCTGAACTGCGAGCAATGACATTTCATCAGAAACGTTTTCCATTTCTGCGCCCATTGTATTTTGTTCATTGATCCAGTTCCAGTCTTTTTCAATGTTTGCAGCATTCACTACCAGCATATATTTTTCATCATCAAATTTATACACAAGAAAGTCATCTACAAGTCCTCCCTGTCCATTCGGAAGACATGTATACTGAGCTTTCCCCGGTTTTAATTTGGCAGCATTGTTTGCTGATACTTTTTGTACAAGATCAAAAGCATTGGGTCCTTTAACCCAAAATTCCCCCATGTGAGAAACATCAAAAATACCGACTTTTTCTCTCACGGTAATATGCTCATCACTCACTCCGGAATATTCAATGGGCATTTGATAACCTGCAAAATCAACTAACTTTGCACCTAGTGCTTTATGCTTATTTATCAGGACTGTATTTTTCATGGTAATATTATTTAATGAATTAATAAATAGATTTTTGTTAAGCACGACAAAACTAAATAAATTTTTGAAGATTCTATATGAGTAAAATCAAAATTAAAGGTTGTTAATACTTTATTTTATGAGAGAGACAAAATGAAATAAATAAAAAATGGGATCAAATCTGACCCCATTTAAAAATTTATTTTTCAAGTATTTCAAACTCTACCCTCCTGTTTCTCCTTCTCCCTTCAGGAGTATCATTTGGTGCGATTGGCCGGGTAAAAGAATATCCTTCATAAGTCAGCCGTGAATTACTTATCCCATGACCAACCATGTAATCAACAACACTTTTTGCCCTGGCTTTTGATAGTCTTTTGTTGACGATATAGGAGCCAACATTATCTGTATGACCCGATATTTCGAGTTTAATGGATGCATTATTTTCAAGGAGTTTCACCACCCTATCCAACTCAGCGTAAGATTCAGGTTTAAGTTTATCACTGCCTGTTTCAAAATATATGTTTTCCAACACAACTTTTTTACCTATCTCCACCTTATCCAGTAAAAAGTTTTTGTGAATACTGTCATTTTTTATTTCCATCTGGTTCATATCAATTTCTTCGGCAAAGAACAGGTAATCTTTAGCGGTAATCTCAACCCCATACTTTTTCTTTTCAGCCAATTGGATCTTATAATCTCCCAGCGTATCTGACAAATAAGTAGCAATAACTTTATTCTTATCATTATCAATAATCTGAAGCCTTGCCTTCACGCCTTCTTTTGTTTTTTCATCCAGAACTTTTCCCACCAGGTAAAGGGTTGTATCTATTGCTAATTTCTCCGGAGCTTTGTAAAAAAGATTTTCTTTAGGTTCCATTGTCCATGCAAGAGAATCCTGTCCGAAAAAAACAAAGTAATCCTTTTCCTCGCCAAGAAAAATCACTTCATAAATATCTTTTTTCCCGTAACTATCTTCACGAATGGTGGAAAAATAACCTTTCTTATCGGTTTTATTAGACATCTGAAAAAGCACATCGTCGTATGGCGTATTTACCGGATATCCTAAATTAACTGGTTCTTCCCAGTTCCCATCCACATCTCTCTCCGTATAAAAAATATCATATCCGCCCATTGAATTTTGTCCCTCGGAACTAAAATAAAGTTTATCTTCAAGATCGCTAATATCAACCCCTTCTTCATTAAGCCAGGAGTTAACTATTCCGCCCAGATTTTTTTTCTCGGCCCATTTTCCTTTATTGTTCTTATTGGCCAAAAAAACATCTTTTCCTCCTACTGTTTCTCCTTCATTATCTGAAATAAAAAATACAGTCCTATTGTCTTTTGTAAAGCTTATAGCGGATTCTTTACCTTTTGTATTTACGGTGGAAGAAAATCTTTTGGCCCGTTTCCATTTATCTCGATTGTTTTTTTCATAATAATAAATGTCACCTTCTCTTTTATCTCCCCGGTAGATATATATCCGATCCGGGTTTTCCGTAACTTCAACTATGGCATCATTATGCCTGGGATAGGTTATGTCAGTAAACAAGTTTGCTTTTTGCCACTTGTCCTTTCTTAGTACAGATTTATATATATTGGCATAGAATCTATTATCAATCCATCTTTTGTTATTGTTTTCATTGGGTCTGCGTGAGGTAAAATACAGGATGGAATCATTTGGATGAAGCACTGGTCCATAATCGTCATATTCAGAATTGATATTCGGCCCTAAATTATTTACATTAACACGAACCGGTTTATTCATTAATTCAATTCCGGATTGACACTGTCGTATAAAGATATTAATTTCCTTTTTAGTCTCTTCTATGTCATCAAGAATATCTCTTTCCAGACATTTTTTATAATACTCTGTTGCCTCTTCAAATTGATAATTCAAATGATAAGCTCTTCCCAACAGATAAAATATATCAATAGCCACTAATTCATCGCTGGATAATGCCTTATTAAAAGCTTCTATAGCTTTTTCGTTTTGTCTCAGAACCAGGTAACAGACTCCCATTTTATAATTAAGTGCGGGATTTTCGCTATTATAATTATAAGCCTGCTTATAATGTTTCAATGCCTTATCAAAGAAACCCACTCCATCTTTAAAGTACCGATCTGCTTTCCGCATGTGCTTCCATGCCTCTTTGAAACCCTCCTTATTCTCAATCTTAAAATCACGTCTTTTTATGCGAATGTCTTTTTGACCGAAAGCTGAATGAGAGATCATTAAGAAAATAACTGCTATGAACAAAAATATTTTTGTCTGGTCGTATTTCATTAGTATATATTTTTTAAAATCTGATTTGACATACTATTTTCCCTATGAACGGGCATTTATAAGAAAAATGTTATATTTTGATATAAACAAACATTTGCTATTTACAATCTTTCAAATACTCTTCAGCCTCTTCAACGCCCAGCTCTTTCGCTTTATCCCAGTCGCTGCAAGCCTTTTCAAACTCACCTTGATTTTCGTGTGCAACACCTCTGTTTAAAAAAGCGCCTCCAAAACTGGTATCCTTTTCGACTACATCAGAGAAAGACCCGATCGCTCTTTCAAATTCTCCTTGTTTTAAATAAACAACACCGATATTATTTTCAGCCTTTAAACACCCTTTGTTTATTTTCAACGCTTTTCTGTAATCAAGCAGAGCGCTCTCAAATTTTTCTAAGGAAGCTTTTGCGTTTCCCCTGTTCAAATAAGCTTTAAAATAATTTGGATCCAGTTCTATTGCTTTTGTAAAACTTTCAATGGCATTATTAAAATCAGCCTGCTTGATTTGAGCCTTTCCCATGTTATTATATACAAAAGGTAATTGGGTGTCATATTTCAAGGCCTTTTCAAAATCTTTTATTGCACCGCGGTAATCCTCCTTTTTTAATTTAGCCATGCCCCGGTCATGATAGGCATAACCAAAATTATACCTTCCATCAATGGCCATAGTTAAATTCAGAATGGCATTTTCAAAATCATCCATTTTGTAATTTGTCAGTCCCCTGAGATAATAAACCGTTGATTCCTTGTAACCTGACTGAATAGCTACAGTAAAATCTTCAAGGGCGGAATTTAAATCACCTCTTTTATATTTAAGATAACCCCTGTAAAAATAGGCTTCCCCGCTTTGATTGGTTCGTTCGATCACTCTCTCAAAATTGGTCAGGGCCCTATCATATTTTTGTTGTTTGAAGTAAATTTTTCCTCTTTCAAGCAATGCCT
>CAZWHH010000209.1:0-2396 GCA_964633615.1 uncultured Bacteroidales bacterium
TATGTAGATTAATTCTAAATTGGTGCAAATATATAAATGTTATACAAGAAAATTAGCATTATTGTTTATCTAATGTCTCTTTGTTCTTTGTTATTTATGGTGATGGGTATACTGTCTTAACTTACAAAGGAAAAAGCTTCTGACAAATTTAAAGTTTAATTGTTTAACCCAAAATAAAGAAATTTTATGACTGCAAATCAAGATGAACCAAAGAATATAAAAGATTTAGGCAAGTTTGGACTGATCAGACATTTGACTAAACAGGTGAAGATCAGGAACGAACAGACCGTTTCCGGAATTGGTGACGATGCAGCTGTGATTGATAGTCCGGGGAATCAGTTGCTTGTAACAACCGATTTGTTACTCGAGGGTATTCATTTTGATCTGATGTATACTCCATTGAAGCATCTGGGATATAAGGCAGTGGTTATTGGTATTTCTGATGTGCTTGCAATGAATGGATTCCCAACCCAGGTACTCATCTCTGTAGGGATTTCTCAGAAATTTTCATTGGAACAATTGGAGGATTTATATGAGGGGATTAATCTGGCCTGCGAGAAATACCAGGTTGATTTTGCCGGGGGGGACACTGCCTCTTCTTTAACTGGTTTAACTATTAACGTAACAGCGGTAGGGACAGTAGTTTCAGAAAAAAAGGCGGGCAGGGAAGGAGCCAGCGTAAACGAAATTATCTGTGTAACCGGAGATTTGGGGGGAGCTTATATGGGTTTACAACTGCTGGAGAGGGAGAAAGAGGTTTTTAAGTCAGCTCCCGGCAGTCAGCCCGATCTTAGTGGGTATGAATATATTTTGGAAAGACAGTTAAAACCTGAAGCCCGAAAGGATGTGATTCGTTATCTGAATAAGGTTGATGTGGTTCCAACTTCTATGATCGATGTTTCCGATGGATTGGCCTCGGACTTGTTGCATCTCTGTCATCGTTCCGGTTTGGGGTGCAAGATATTTCAGGAGAAAATACCAATTCATAAAAATACGGAGAAAATGGCCGGTACATTTGATATAGATCTGTTAACCGCTGCTTTAAACGGGGGGCGTGATTATGAGTTGCTGTTTACCATTCCGGCAAATGACTTTGATAAGTTGAAAGAGCAGGAAGAAATTAATCCGATAGGCCATATGACCAGCCCGGAATTTGGATGCTATATGATTACAACAAGTGATCATGAAATTGAATTGCGGTCACCCGGCTGGGATGGTTTTAAAAAGGAATAATAAAAAATTTATTCAGAATAACCTTTGATAATTCCCCGGCTAGAGTCTTTCAGGAATTGTACGATTTCATCCCGTTCTCTGGATTCAGGCATATTCTTTTCAATGTTTTGTATGGCCTGGCTGTTGTTGTTGCCTTTTAAATAAATCTCGCGATAAATATCCTGAATCTCTTGTATTTTTTCATTGGTAAAATTTCTTCTCCTCAGGCCGATGGAATTAATTCCGACATACGCGAGGGGCTCATGAGCCGCTCTAATATAAGGAGGAACATCCTTTCTTACCAGTGAGCCACCTGATACCATGATGTGAGATCCCAGGCGGGCAAATTGATGTACAGCAACCAGTCCACTTAAAATGGCAAAATCGTCAATTTCCACTTCTCCTGCGATCTGACTTGCATTGCCAATAATCACGTTGTTACCAAGAATACAATCATGTGCAATGTGTACATAGGCCATTAGCAAACAATTGTCACCGATAATCGTTTTTCCTTTGGATTTGGTCCCCCGGTTTACCGTTACGCACTCCCTGATTACAGTTCCGTCTCCGATTTTGGTTATCGAATCTTCCCCTTCAAATTTTAAATCTTGAGGAATAGCTGAAACAACGGCGCCAGGGTATATCTTGCAATTTTTACCAATTCTGGCACCTTCCATAATTGTTGCATTGGGTCCAATCCAGGTTCCCTCTCCAATTTCTACGTTTTTTGATATCGAAACAAAGGGTTCAATAACCACATCTTTGGCTAATTTCGCTTCAGGATCTATGTATGATAATGTTTGATTCATTTTTTACTGATTTTTTGTAATTTGAGCGGTTAGTTCACCCTCCATAACTACGTTGTTGCCCACGAAAGCTTGCCCATCCATAATTACAATACCACGTCTTATAGGTACTTTCATGTCCAGCCGGAAAATAAGGGTGTCACCAGGGATTACTTTTCGCTTAAACCTTACTTTGTCTATTTTCAGGAAGTATGTTAAATAGTTCTCCGGGTCGGGAACAGTTCCAAGCGCGAGAATACCACCTACCTGTGCCATTGCTTCAACCTGGAGTACGCCGGGCATTATGGGCTCACTGGGGAAATGTCCAACAAAGAACCCTTCATTCATGGTCACATTCTTTATGCCAATGATATGGGTGTGGTCCATCTGTAATATTTT
>CAZWHH010000209.1:2496-5192 GCA_964633615.1 uncultured Bacteroidales bacterium
TCAAGCTCTTCCTGCTTTACCTTATTTTCCATAATGACAATGGCATTCTCCAGATCACCGCCTTTTATAAGGTTGTTTTTTAACAGGAATTCAAGCTCATGGAAGAATACAAAAGTTCTCGCCGCGGAAACCTCTTTGGTAAAATCCGTATTTTCATCAAACATGGCATACTGATGCCCCAGCACTTTTGAATTATAATCTATCAGCACATTGACGGAGAGATTCTCATCGGGATAAACAGCAAGTTCTACCCCGTTTTCTTTGTCTTCAAAAACGATTTTTTCTTTTATGTAGTAGTAATCTCTGTCCTCTTCCTGATCAACAATGCCCACTTCTTCAAGGGCTTTGGCAAAATGATTTGAGCTTCCGTCTCGAATCGGTGCTTCCGGCCCGTTGAGCTCAATCAGCACATTATCAATCCCCAACCCATTAAGGGCTGCCAGCACATGCTCAATGGTATGTACCTTGACTCCATTTTCTTCAAGAGTAGTGCCCCTGGAAGTATCCTCCACATTATCTACATGAGCTTTGATGATGGGTTTTTCTTTTATATCCGTACGCTGGAATTTGTAGCCATGATTCGGGGGGGCCGGATTAAATGTTATCTCAACATGGTAACCCGTATGTAGTCCACTCCCTGAAAGTTTTACTGAATCCTGAATCGTTTTTTGTTTATCTGACATAGAAATTTTATTTTATTTCTTCTCTTTCAGTTCCTTAATTGTTTTCTCCATTTCATTGATCTTTTGATACAGCTCGGGAAGTTTACGGAAAAGTACATAGGATTTCTGATATGTACCATAATCAAAAGCCGGGGCACCCTGAACTACGTGACCCTCTTTTTTTATGCTGGACGTTATCCCGGATTGAGCAGCAACTTTTACTTTATTGGCAATACGCAGGTGTCCTACAAATCCTACTTGTCCGCCAATCATACAGTTACTCCTAATCTTTGTGGATCCGGCAATGCCAGTTTGTGCTGCTATTACCGTATTTTCTCCAATTTCCACATTGTGACCCACCTGGATCAGGTTATCCAGTTTTACTCCCTTACGAATAATTGTTGAACCAATGGTTGCCCTATCGATACAAGTGTTTGATCCAATTTCAACTTGGTCCTCAATGATCACATTTCCTACCTGGGGTATTTTCTCATAATTATTGCTTGTCTGGGGGGCAAAACCAAAACCATCGCTTCCTATCACTACTCCGGCATGGAAAATACAATCAATGCCAATTTGTGTGTTGTGATATATTTTTACACCCGGGAAGATAAGCGTGTTTTTTTTAATAATCACATGGTCTCCTATGTAACAGTTCGGAAGGATTTTTACATTGTCTTCGATAACGGTGTTTTTTCCGATGTATACGTTATCCGCAATAAAAATATTTTTCCCCAGCTTAGCAGAATCTGCCACTGAGGCTTTTTTACTTATGCCTGTTTCTTCAATTTTGTGAGTGTCGGCTAAACTCAATAGCCTGGCAAACGATTGATAAGCATCGGGTACCCTTATTAAGGTAGTGTTGATTTCATCAGTAAATGATAAATCATCATTAACAATTACAACGGAGGCATTGGTGCTGTATATGTATTTTAAATATTTCGGATTGGCTATAAATGAGAGGGTACCTTCTTTTCCTTCTTCTATTCTTGAGAATCCGTGGATTTTAATTCCAGGATCTCCTTCCACTTTTCCATTTAGAACATTTGCAATTTCCTGAACCGTAAATTCCATATTAATACACTTGATTATTTTTTAATAATTGTTTGGACGTTTCCACTTGATTTCGCAAAAATAATGATAATTTATAATTAAATAAGTTTTTCTTTTGGATAACATAAAAAATATTTTTTTACACTCTTTGATAGTACAGAGAGATTGAGCATATCAGAAGCTTCTGCAATATCTGCAATTTCTCCGTTTTTAAAGCAAATTTGTATTTTGTCATCCATGGCGCTATAGGCTTTGTTGCTTATAGAACTCGAAAAAATATAATATTTCAGTTGATCTTTCTTTATCTTTTTATCTTTCAAAAATTGTTCCTGTTTTCGAAATATCTCCTTTTTCGGAAAAGGGTCATCGCGAAATTCTATTTTGTACAGTTCTCTTTTAATGATCTTCTGACACAATTCTGATAGTACATTATCCTGATAATCAGACCATAGCTTTATTGTAAAGGTGATATCGCTGTCATCCAGTTTTATAAAATTATTTAAAATGTTTTTTTTATGATCTTCTTTGTAATGCTCGTGTAAGAAATATTTTAAGGGATCTGAACCAGGGAGGTCATGCCCTTTTTTTATTAGTTCCTTCGCTCTTAAAAGAATATTGGATATTAGCTGTTCTGCTGATACCACTGTTTTGTGAAAATAAACCTGCCAGTACATGATCCAGCGGGCAATTAAAAACTTTTCAATGGAATGAATCCCTTTGGCTTCAACGACGAGTTGATCGTTTTTTACATTCAGCATTTTAATGATCCTGTCTGAACCAATCACACCTTCGGAGACACCCGTGAAAAAACTGTCTCTGCGAAGGTAGTCGAGCCTGTCCATATCGAGTTGACTGGATACCAATTGATGAAGAAATTTTTTGGAATATTGATTTTTGAATATTCGAATGGCCAGGGTTAGATTTCCGCTGAATAAATGATTTAGTTCATTCAAAATAATAATTGAAAATTCCTCATGAGAA
>CAZWHH010000210.1:0-5184 GCA_964633615.1 uncultured Bacteroidales bacterium
TACTATAAAAATGTTAAAAAGTAAAGTATCTTTCAGTCAATTTATCTGGCGAAATAATTTTGGTTTTAAAATTTTAAATGAAATAAAGAGATTAATATGAGGAACTGGAAATTAGTTTTTATAACACTTTTAATCTTTGTGATTTATAAACCAGGAATATCATGTACCACGGCCATTATTTCCGGTAAATATACTCCGGACGGACGTCCTGTTCTTTGGAAATTACGGGATACTGATTTTATTAAAAATGGTTTAATATATTTTAATGATGGACAGTATCCCTATGTCGGTCTTATCAATACGGAAGATTCTGAAAGATCTCAGGTTTGGGCAGGGAATAATACGGCTGGATTTGCCATTATGAATGCTGCTCTGTATGATGTGAACCTGGATGATACAACAAGCAAGAAAGACAGGGAAGGATACATAATGAAAAAAGCATTACAGCAATGTAAGACGCTGGCTGACTTTGAAAAAATGCTGGAAGATCTGCCCAAACCATGGGGGCTTGCATCCAGTTTTGGGGTTATTGATGCTTCAGGAGGTGCTGCTTATTATGAGGTGGATAATAACTCTTTCGTAAAATATGATGTGAATGATAAAAAATTTGCCCCGCATGGATATATGATTCGTACAAATTTTTCTTACAGGGGAGAGAAAGATAAAGGGTATGGCTATATTCGTTACCAGAATGCCCAAAAGCTTTTTCACCAGGCAGATGCCTGTGGTAATTTAAATTACAGAACCCTCCTTTCAGATTTTTCAAGATCAGCTTATCATTCTCTCCTTGAGAAAGATTATAAGGCAGAAAGTATCACCAGATCTGCTGAAACACCCTATTTTATTAATGCAGGTGACCTGATTGTGCGTAATAGCAGTTCAGCCGGGGTGGTTATTAAGGGAGTAAAGCCTGGGGAGTCACCTGAAATGACAACCATGTGGACGTTGCTGGGATATCCTTTCTGTACGGTGGCATGTCCTGTATGGGCTGCTGGTGGGGAATATTTACCTGCTATACTTACAACCAGGGAAGATCAGGATGCTCCCCTGTGTAAATCTGCATTGCAGCTGAAGGAAATATGTTATCCAATTCAACGGGGCTCCGGATACAAATATTTGCAAATGGCTGCGCTTTATAACAATGAAAAAACGGGTATCGCACAAAGATTGCAACCCGTTGAACAGAAAATTATCAGGGTAACGGAACAAAAAATGAAGAAATGGAGTAAAGAAGGGTTTGATTCCGAAAAAATAAGTGACTATTATCAATGGTTGAATAATTATATCAACATGAAATATGAGGAGTTATTTGGCATAACCATGCGTTAATAGAGTTTCTGAAGTAATGATGTTTTAAGTAAATATGGACCAGGTACAAAAAATAATCCATATTGATATGGATGCGTTTTATGCTTCCATAGAAGAACGTGATTATCCTGAATATCGTGGGAACCCACTGGTGGTAGGGAAACCGGGTGAAAGAGGAGTGATCTCAGCGGCTAACTATGAAGCGAGAAAATATGGAGTGCATTCTGCCATGTCTTCAAAGCTTGCAAAGGAGAAATGCCCGGATTTGATTTTTGCCTCCTCAAGAATGGATCACTATAAAGCTGTTTCAAAAGAGATCATGCAGATCTTTTATGATTATACTGATGTGGTAGAACCTTTATCTATCGATGAAGCTTTTCTTGATGTGACAGAGAATAAAAAACAAATGCGAAGCGCTACTTTGATAGCCCAGGAAATTAAGGAACGAATTTATGAAACAACTCAGCTTACCGCCTCAGCAGGTGTATCGATTAATAAATTTTTGGCAAAAACCGCTTCAGATTATGATAAACCAGATGGAATCTATGTGATAAAGCCAGAAGAAGCCGAAAAGTTTGTCGAACAACTGCCGATAGAGAAGTTCTTTGGCGTGGGCAGGGTGACGGCTCTGAAGATGCATAAACTTGGAATACATAAAGGTCTTGACCTTAAGAAAATGCCTCAACATGAGCTGATTAAATATTTTGGAAAAGTCGGGCAACATTATTATAACATTTCAAGAGCCATTGATGAAAGAGAGGTGAATCCCAATCGACAAAGAAAATCAGTTGGAACTGAAAAAACCTTTGAGAAAGATCTTCAAACCCGTTTTGAAATCATTACTGCATTGTATTATATAGAGAAAGAGTTGATAAGGCGAATGAATCGCTCTGCTTCTTATGGAAAAACGCTTACGTTGAAAATTAAATTCAGTGATTTTAAGCAGATTACACGAAGCAAAACCATACCGGAGAAGTTGAATAATTTTGATATACTTCACAAAACGACAAAAGAAATATTTAAGGCCCTGGATTTTAGTAACAAAAAGATACGTTTGCTGGGGCTTTCTGTTTCCCAACTAGAAAAGAAGGAGGGAACCGAAGCCGTTCAACTGGAATTGGATTTTTAAGTGTTTTTGATCGTTTTAATCAGGTCTTGAGACAATATCTTTGAGTGCATCTTCCAATTCAGGATATTTAAACTCAAATCCAATCTCCTCTAATCTTTTCGGTAGAACCTTTTGTCCACTTAAAATGGCCTCTTTCGCCATGTCTCCGTATGTTATTTTAAGGATCCACCCAGGGATCTTTAACCAAAGCGGTCTTCTCAAAATCTTTGCCAGGGTTTTGGAAAATGTTTTCATTCGAACAGGTTCAGGTGCTGTCAGGTTATAGTATCCATTCGATTGGTTATTTTCCATAAGTTGTATAATTGCATTGATCTCATCTTCAATATGGATCCAGGAGAGCCATTGTTTCCCGGAACCAGGATACATCCCTGCAAACAGGCGAAAAGGCTTTATCATCTTCGGTAGAAATCCGCCTTCTTTTCCAAGCACCACACCACTTCTTATGAAAACTTTTCTTGTGTTGTCTTCTTCCACATTTCTTACAGAATCCTCCCACTGGCGTGTAACCATCGGCATAAATCCTTCTCCGTTTGGTGAACCTTCTGTGAATTCTTTAGTTTCATTAAACCCATAGAATCCAATAGCTGAAGCTTGTATCAGCAAATAAGGTTTATCATGACTTTGTTTAAGAGCGAAGGAAATGGCTTTTCCAATATTTACTCTGCTGGAAAGGATTTTTCTTTTTTGATGGCTGGTCCATTTTCCGGCAGCCAGATTCTCACCGGCCAGGTTTACTACTACATCTACTTTGTGGGCAAACTCCTGTAAAATGATATAGTCATCTGTTTTCCATTGCTGGATGTATACCTTATCTCCGAATAATTTGCTGGCTTTTGGTTGATTCCGTGTAAAAACCGTAACCTGGTGCTTTTTTTCCAGTAATTTTTTTACCAGATTTCTTCCGATAAAACCTGTTGCTCCAATAATAAGTACTCTCATGCTATTTTTTGTTTAACGCTTTTTTATAATTATATAATGCTCTTTCACGGGCAAATTTATGTTCTACAATGGGTTGAGGATAATCTTGCCGTCCTAGTTCAGGCACCCATCTTTTAATATACTTCAGCTCCGGATCGAATTTTTTGGCTTGTATTTCAGGATTGAAAATTCTGAAATAAGGAGCAGCATCACAGCCAGACCCTGCAGCCCACTGCCATCCTCCATTGTTTGAGGACAATTCGTAATCCAGAAGTTTCTCTGCAAAATAGCTTTCTCCCCATCGCCAATCTATCAGTAAGTGTTTGGTTAGAAAGGATGCGGCAATCATTCTCACCCGATTATGCATATAGCCGGTCTCGTTCAGTTCCCGCAGCCCTGCATCGACCATAGGATACCCAGTCTTTCCCCTGTACCAGGCAGTAAACTCTTTTTCATTGTTTCTCCATTCAATATTGTCATAGGCTGTTTTGAAAGCATGATCTGTAACCCCGGGGAAATGCCATAGGATCATCATGTAAAACTCCCGCCATATTAATTCATTTAACCAGGTTTCATTCAATTCAAAAGCCTTTCGGAAAGCCTCTCTGATGCTTATGGTTCCAAATCTGAAATGGATACTGAGACGCGAAGTTCCTTTTATTGACGGCAAATCACGGGTGTTATGATAATTCCTGATTAATTCCTCGTTGAATGAACGTTCCGGGAATTGCTGGCCTGTTGATTGAAAGCCCATCTCTTTTAATGTAGGTGTTTTCAGGGGATTGACTTTCAGAAAGTTATTTTTATGTTTTTCAGAAGGATATTTCTCAATCTGCTCCGCAGTGTATTTTTCTTTCCACTTTTTCATATAGGGTGTGTACACGGTATATGGCTTCCCGTCTTTCTTGAGGATGTTGTCCTTTTCGGCAATCACTTGGTCTTTGAAAGTATGTACTTTGATCCCTTTATTTTCAAGAAACGCTGTTATTTCTTTATCTCTTTCAAGAGCATAAGGCTCATAATCATGATTGAAAAACACCTGGCCGACAGAATACCGGCTTAAAATATTCTTAAAAACCATGATGGGGTTTCCGTGTTCCACATAGATCGAGGATCCTGTTTTTTTTAGTGCTTTTTGAAGGGATTGAATTTCCTGATGTATAAATTCTACGCGTTTATCTGCCGAACTTAAATGATCCAGAATCTCACTATCGAATATAAAAACAGGTAACACATTGGAATTGTTTTTTAAAGCATAAAACAAACCTTTGTTATCGTGTAACCTGAAATCCCTTCGAAACCAGAAGATGGATATTTCACCCGGAGAATTTTGTTTTTTTTCTTCCATACCTTGAAGATAAGAATTTTACGAAAATATTGCTTATTTATGCTGGGTTTTATTGTTTACAAAATTAATATTTAGAATACTTTGTTATATTTGCCCTGTTTAATTCCCTTTTGTTTTTTTTAAACATTGTAACCGTTTAGTTGTTTAAAATTCGGATGTATTATTTTTAATTTAACGAAATTTATGTCAAAATATTCAATTAGAGATCTGGAAAGGCTGTCGGGTATAAAAGCACATACCATACGGATTTGGGAAAAAAGATACAAGGTTATTGAGCCAAGCCGCACAGATACCAATATACGTTATTATTCTGATGAAGACCTTAAAAAATTATTGAATATAGCTACCCTGAATCGTAAAGGGATGCGAATTTCTGATATTGCTTGTTTGAAAGAAGAAGAGCTTAACAAGAAAGTAATGGAGTATAGTTACAGTTCAAGAGATATCGAGAGTCAGATTGAACAAATGGTGATTGCTATGG
>CAZWHH010000211.1:0-5162 GCA_964633615.1 uncultured Bacteroidales bacterium
ATTAAAAACCACCCCTGTAAAATCGCAAGGGCGTACCGGAACTTGCTGGAGTTTTGCAACCACCTCTTTTCTGGAGAGTGAATTAATGCGAATGGGACAAAAAGAGCACGATCTCTCAGAAATATTTTTTGTTCGTCAGTCATATATTGACCGGGCAAAACTCTACGTCCGCTTTCACGGGCACCTGAATTTTACGATGGGGGCCCAGGCCTGGGATGTGATCAATGTCATCAGAAACGATGGAATGGTGCCTCAGAAAGCCATGCCCGGAAAAATTATCAACCCGGAAAAACACGATCATGAAGAAATGGATGGAGTGCTCAAGGCTTATATCAATAAAGTAATAGAAAACAAAGGAGGAAAACTATCACCCGTCTGGATGGATGGCTTCAAAGGGATCCTGACGGCTTACCTGGGGGAATACCCTGAAAAATTCCAATACAGGAATGCCGATTTTACTCCTGCAGAATTTACCGAAAAGATGCAAATCAACCCGGATGATTATATCCCCTTAACCAGCTTTTCAAATCATGATTATTACTCCACATACATTTTCGAATCCCCTGACAACTGGTCGATGGAAGAAATATACAACCTTCCGCTGAATAAGCTGACCGAAGCGGTTCATCACGCTCTAAAACAAGGTTATACCGTAGCCTGGGCAGCTGATGTTTCTGATAAAGGGTTCAGAAATGAAAGAGGACTGGCCATTGTACCTCAAAAAAAATGGAGTGAGATGAAAAATGAAGAGATCGTTTTTAATAAGCCGGTAGCTCAAAAAACGATAACAGCGCCAATGCGCCAGAAAGATTTTGATAATTATTCAACCACCGATGATCATTTAATGCATATTGTGGGAATGGCAAAAGATCAATTGGGAACGAACTATTTTATTGTTAAAAACTCGTGGGGAAAAAGCAATCCATATGGTGGGTTTCTTTATGTATCAGAAGCCTATTTTAAATTTAAAACCACTTCTCTTTTAATGAATAAAAAATCAATTCCCGCGGATATTCAGGAAAAACTAAAGTTATAAGATGATTAAGACATTGCTCCTGTTCTTTTTCGGGTATTTTCTGATCCCTTTTGTCGCTGCCCAGGAAGACAGCAATCCGGTTTTTCTGGGCTTCAAACCCCAGTATGGTTTTATCATTCCTCACTCCACAACCATTGAAAACATTTCTCACACCAACCCCTATGGAATGGAACTGGAATATGGCTGGATCCTGAAACAAAGGAAAGACTGGCTCAGGTGCAACTGTTATTCCAAAGCCGGATTTTCTCTTTTGCATGTGAATTACAACAATCCTGAAATTGTCGGATCTTCCTCCTCTCTGATCGCTTTTGCTGAACCCCTGCTCAGTTTCCGTGGTAACTTCCGCACGTCGTTGCGTATGGGCGTAGGGATAAGCTATTTGTCAAAAATCTACGATTCCGGTAACAATCCGAAAAATTTGTTCTTTAGCACCTACGTCAATTTTCTTGTTCATCTTGACCTCAACCTTTATTATCAGATCGACACACAATATCTGCTCATGGGCTATGCAAAGTATAATCATCTTTCCAACGGAGGAATTAAAGAACCCAACAAAGGGATGAACTTCCCCATGTTCGGAGTGGGTCTCCAATATGCATTCAAGCCTGTCAATTACCGGGAAGTTGAGAAAACAAAATACAGCGGAAAAACCCTCACTCCGTCACTCCAATTTTATACAACGGCAGTGAATACGACAAACTCAAATGATGTCGGCTCAGACTGGCTGTTGGTTTATGGCTCTGTTTTCAAAACCCGCTACCGCCTTGGAAAAATCAATGCTTTAAATGCAGGAATAGATGTCTCTTTTGACAAGTCAAAACAGAAAGATGAGCGTCCTTTTTTCCAGGGTGCTTTGCTGGCGGGCCATGATTTTATATTTGGAAAATTTATTTTTTCGCAATATTGGGGTACTTACCTATATGCCCCTTCCATTGAAAAAGATTTTTATCAGCGATATAGTTTACTGGTTGAACTATACAACAATTTCAGGTTTGGGGTCACCCTGAAAGCACATGCTGAAGTTGCCGATAATTTTAATATCCTGTTTTCTTATGATTTTTGAAGATGGGCTAAAGATATTTGGCAATGATCTGTATAAACTGATTTGATTTAAGGGGTTTTGAAATGATCTCATTGATCCCTGTATTCTCAGTTTTTTTAGCTGCTTCATTAATGGTATAAGCTGTTTGGACAAGGATCGGTATATCAGCACTGATTTTCCTTATTTTTTGGGTTGTCTTGTATCCATCCATAACGGGCATTTTAAGATCCATAATCACCAGATCGATCTCATTCTTTTTAAACGCTCCAAGGGCTTCTTCCCCATTTTGTGCTGTAACAATGCTGACTTTCGTGGGTTTTAGCACTTCTCTGATATATTGGATGTCAGAAGGTTCATCATCAACCACCATGATGGTTCGGTTCAACCAATTAAAATCACTCCCGGAGGGCTTCTCTTCAATATTTTCTTTTTCTTCAGATACTTTAAAAGGTAAGGTAAAATAGAAGACAGATCCGACATTTACCTCTGAGTCAACCCAGATAGAGCCGCCCATATATTCTGTTAAATATTTGGATATGGTTAATCCAAGACCCGCTCCACGGTAAAGTTTAGAACTATTTTGCTCTGCTTTTCTAAAACGGTTAAATATCAGACTGGCATACTCCTTTTCCAGACCAATTCCTGTATCTTTCACATAGAACAAAAGATTCTGCTGATCTTTGATCTGGTATCCAAATTTAACCGATCCTTTCTCTGTAAATTTCAGTGCATTGTCTATAAGATTAGAGAAAATCTGCTTAAAACGATATCTGTCCGCAATAAATGAGATATCCTGGTTGCAGGATTCTTTATCAATCTCAAGGATTACTTTCTCTTTATTTCTACGTTTTTTAATGTCATTAAACTGTTCCAGTAATTCGTCCATCACCAGTTCAATTCTGCAGGTTTTCTTGCGGAACACTACCTGCCCGGATTCTATTTTAGAAATATCAATGATATCATCCATCAATTTCAATAGATTATTCCCACTGTTAAAAATCAAGTTAAAATATTGCTCTTTCTCCTTTTTCGATAGTGTATTTTCCGGCTCAACCAATAATTCAGAAAAACCCAGAATGGCATTCAGCGGGGTTCTGATTTCATGAGACATGTTGGCTAAAAAAGCAGACTTCAGCCGGTCAGATTCTTCCGCTTTTTCCTTGGCTTCTATCATCTTTTTTTCTGCTTTATCCCTGGCGTCTTGCCTGTGCTGAATCTGATCCAGCATTGTATTAAAAGCATCATAAAGATGACCAATCTCATCTTTTGCATCTGTTTTGATCCGTAATGAAAAATCATTTTTCTCAGCAATTTTCCTGGTGAATTTCTCTAATTTAATAATTGGACGACTGATAATCCTTTGTGCCCATGCAGCAAGAAGAAAAGCCAATATAAAAAGAAGTATCACGCGCAGTAAAAGCAAAAAAAGTTGTTTCCTGGTTTTTTCCTGAATATTATCCGTAGAAACAACGGTTACCAATGTTCCATACCTGGTATCTTTATATATAACTGGATGATAAACTTTTATGTGATGATCTGTGAGCTTGTATCTCTTTTTCTCTTTTTGGAGTACCGGCGGAATTTTAATCTGATCTGTTCTGGAGTAGGAAGCAAAAAGTATATTGTTCTCATCGTATAAAGCACCACTTTCAATGTAAGAAATAGTATCAAGCTTGGCCAGAATTTCCTCTGCTGCGTCCTGGCGGTTGAATGACAAAGGCCCGATACAATATTCACCAATTAATTTGGTATTCATGACGGTATTATTCAACATCTCTTCCTGGTAGGTATTTTTAAAATTAACCAAAACAAAAACAGACCCTAACAACACGATAATTAATGAAACAAACAGAATGATGGCGATGATCTTATTTCGTATAGATAATTTATTGAGCATCATTTAATTATTTTTTTAGCGGGTCCACAATTTTAGCCATATCTAAAAGAAAAAAATTCATCTCAAGAGGCGACTCATGCAGAGCCGTTTCATTCACTTCAAACCTCAGTTTATTTCTTTCTATATAAAAATTAATAATTACCCCTTTTTCAGCAAAACCTTCAGTATCACTTATCGTTAAAACGGATCTGCCTTTAATATATTCAAGTATCTCTGAAAGCTCCTCTTCATAATCGCCGGAAATATATAAAATATGGCACGCATCCATTTCTTTCCACTTATCAAGCAAATTTACCTCAACGGGTTTTTGATAGATCTTTTGAATTGAAAAAATATTCTTTAATGTTTTTGAAAAAGCCTGATTCCCTAAAACATAAACACTGAAAGGCTCTTCTTTATTCTCAATGCCACAGCCAGGCGGCCAGTTTGTAAAACGGGTAAATTTCTCAATATAGACCGCTTTTAAAGTATATTCTCTGGATTGTGCGTAGGTGTTATTCTGTAAAAAAAAGGCAAGAAAGATTAACAGCAGTCCACTTTTCAGAGATCTACCTTTTAAAAGACCAGGATATTTTGATAAGATGATCAAAATATTGCATTTTCAGATTAAGAACTTATCGTGGGTGCTAAATATAAAGAAAAGAATGAATTTTTCATAATTCGCAGTTATTTATACAACCCCTCAGTACAATTTTGGCAGATCCTGATCTGCTTCCTGTTCTGCAAAATAAACTGCCTGAACTTCATGGAAAATTCCCCTGTCCATATCTCTTTAACAGTTTGACGATGAACATCCCCCAGCACATGTTCTGCATTCTTATCAAAACAACAGGGCACCATTAAACCATCCCAGGTAATAACTGTTGAACTCCATATCCGTAAACAACGATTTTTATGTTTGTTTTTTATGGTAATTTCTCCCTTTTGTTTGATGTATCTTGAATATTTTCGGTTTTGAGGTATTTTTTCTTCTTTCCCGGAATAATTAAAAATCTGGGCAGACTTTATTGAAACTTTATCCACACCCATCTCTTTTCCCAGCCTTTTAATCCCCTGAATCTGATGTTCATTATGTTTCATCACCAAAAACTGAATCACAATGAAAGGTTTTTTTGTTTTTCGTTCTTCTCTTATCTGAACTAAATTTCTGATTCCGTTTATAACTTTTTCAAAATGTCCATTTACCC
>CAZWHH010000212.1:0-5152 GCA_964633615.1 uncultured Bacteroidales bacterium
TTACTTATAAAAAATTAAATTAATTCACATGGAACCAAAAGTAAGTATAATAATGGGCAGCACTTCTGATCTAGAGGTGATGGAGAATGCTGCCAAAATCTTAGATGAGTTTAAAATACCTTTTGAATTAAATGCCCTATCAGCACACCGCACTCCTGATAGGGCCATGGATTTTGCAAAAAATGCACATAAAAGAGGAGTACAGGTGATCATCGCAGGAGCCGGGGGAGCTGCTCATTTACCAGGCGTAATTGCCTCACAATCACCTCTTCCCGTTATCGGTGTTCCCATCAAGGCATCGATCTCAATGGACGGATGGGACTCTGTGCTTTCTATTTTGCAAATGCCGCCAGGAATACCCGTTGCAACGGTAGGACTTGACGCAGCCAGGAATGCTGCAATTCTTGCTACCCAAATCCTTGCGCTCTCCGATCAAAAAATCATGAATACCGTAGAAAATTTCAAAGCAGGACTTGCGCAGAAAATCATCAAAGCCAACCAGGATTTATCTGAAGTAAAGAAATACAAACACAAAACAAATTAAAACAGAAATATATCCAATAATAAACTGGCTGCCTAAAGTAATTTTATGCAGCCTTCTTTTTACAACTTCAATTTGTTTACATAGAGCCTCTTCTGGTAAATTATAAATTCACGATCATTCAGTTTATATCTAACAAAAATCTCTATTAGTCAACTTTATTAAGATAAGCAGTCAATGTGTTCTTTAGAAGGTATTACTTGTGATAGATTGGTTTCATGTATTACTGTTTTATAAAATAATAAATAAATAACTTGCATTCAGTAAAATAGTTTAGTAACTTGTTTATGTTCATTTTATTTATCATCAATGAATTAAAAAAATATTCATCCCAAAAGGAGCTATTATGAAACATGTTAAATTATTAATAATATTTGGATTTCTATTTCACCATGTTCCGGCACAGGATATAACTAACCTAGATTTCGATCAGGTAGGAAATAACATTCATATCTATTATAACCTCACGGAAATTAAGAAAGGACAAGATATTTCCATTGAAGTTTTTTACAGCACCAACAATGGTAAAAATTGGAATGGACCCCTGAAGCAAATAGAAGGAGCAATTGATGATAAAATCAAAGCAGGAAAAAATAATACAATTGTATGGAATGTCCTCGAAGAGGTCGGAAATTTAACCGGAAATCTGAAATTTAAACTGGAAACAACAACAACGAGTGGGAACTATATAGGTGAATCAGGCATCTTTGAAGATAAAAGAGATGGGAAAACTTACAAATGGATAAGGGTGGAAAATTTTATTTGGATGTCGGATAACCTAAACTATCATACTGAGGAAGGATCATGGTGCGTCAATACCGACTGCAAAGAAGGTGGACGATACTATAATTTTCAAACAGCATTAAGAGCATGCCCCGATGGATGGCATTTACCCTCAAACACAGAATGGGAAATATTGGAAAAAAATCTTTTGAAAAAGAAAATCTATACCGCGAATCCAGATAAAATGGGACATGTAGTTTATGAAAAAGGAGATCAAACATATGATTTCGTTACCTCTTTCCAGGGTTATAAGGATTACGACTATAACACGATTAAACTAAAAAACCAGGCAATGGTGTTTTGGACAAGCAACATCTTCCACAAAAAAAATAAAGCGGCCAATAAAGTAATCAGTAAACACAGCGAAAAAATAATAACCTCTTCAGATAAAATCAGAAATGGACTAAATGTAAGGTGTATAACTGTAGAATAAAATCTAATGAATGAACTCAAAAATTATTAAATATGGTCTTTGTCTGTCCCTTTTGATTGTTATAATCAACTCTTTATCAGCACAAAATACAACAGTTACTTATTCCCCTGTTCAATATGTTCGCATTGGAAGTAATACTTCAGATATTCAGAACAGACTAAACGCTTATATTTCGGAACAAAACTTTGTCAGCATTATTCCCTCTAAAAATCAAATAAAAACTGAAGATTTCACATATGTTTCAGACCCACGCTTTATTAATATTTCTGAGCCCAAAAAACGGAAGTTTAAATTCTCCATAGAAAATAAAACCAGCAAATACGTCTCTATCAGAAAGAACAATTTAATTAATAAGAACATTGTCAGCCAGGAAAAAACAAAAGATCAAACGGAAAAATCTGCTGAGGTTGCATACGATTTAAAAGCTGAAAAAGAAAAAGCTGAAAAAAAAGAAAAAGTCAAAACCCCTGCTTTAAAAAAATACAACATTCCAAATATTCAGATTGATGGCTCTTCAATTTCATTTAAAGACAGTGATGGTAATAATGTAATCAATGCCCTTGAGAAAAGCCATATCAGCTTTAAGATCATTAATAAAGGTTCAGGAGAAGGGAAAAAACTAAAACTTAATGTACTGGATAAAAACTCAGTTTACGGATTGAATTATGAAAAAACGAAAGAAATTGGTTCACTAAAACCCAATCACACTAAAATCATTGAATTTCCAATAACCGCTTCCAGAAATCTTCAATTTGGGAATGCCCAGTTTGAAATTTCAGTATCAGAGGAAAAGGGTTTCGGAACAAAACCCTTAATATTAGAAATAAAAACAAAGCCTTTTAAATCCCCTCTGGTCAAAGTAGCCGATTATAAAGTATCAAGCAGCAATAATAAAATTGAAAAAAGAACACCCTTTGAATTTCAGTTAATGATTCAAAACATCGCCCAGGGGGCAGCCCAGGAAATAAATATTCAACTTGAAGTACCGGATAATTTATTCTGTCTTACCACAAACCAAAATGTTGATATTGAAAAACTTGCTCCAGGTGAAAGTGAATTATTAGAATACAGTTTCGTGGCTAACAACATGTATTCCAAGGAGAACATTCCTCTGAAATTCGACCTTTCTGAAAAACTTGGAAAATATGCAAAAGACACAACCATTAATCTGGCTTTAAATCAGTCTATTGAGGATAACAGAACAACCATAAAAGTAAAAGAGAAAAGTGCAAAAATTGAAGTCTTATCGCTTGGCTCAGATGTTGACAAGAATATACCCATTAACCACCAAAGAAAAAAAACAAATACCTATGCGTTAATTATAGGAAATGAAAACTACACAAAATACCAGGATGAATTATCTGCTGAATCAAATGTAGACTTTGCAAGGAACGATGCAACTATTTTTAAAAAATATTGCGAGTATACCCTTGGAATACCTGAAGAAAATATAAAACTCAGAACAGATGCAATTACCAGTGAGATGAGGAGAGATATTAAATGGTTGATATCCCGGTTGGAATATGGAGGATCAAATGTTGAACTGATGTTTTACTATTCCGGTCACGGTTTCCCTGACCCTGATACCAAAGAAAAATATCTGGTCCCGGTGGATATAACAGGGGCAGATATCAAACATGGCATTAAACTTTCCAAGCTTTTTAAAGATTTAACCAAACATTCGGCAAAACGAATTACCCTTTTCCTTGATGCATGTTTCAGTGGTGGGGGAAGAGAAGAAGGACTTCTGGCCGCAAAATCTGTTAGAATAGAGCCTAAAAAACAAAATATTACGAAAGGAAACATGGTGGTTTTCTCTGCCAGCTCAGGTGACCAGGAATCTCTGTTTTATAAAGAACAACAACATGGTATTTTTACTTATTATTTATTAAAAAAAATACAGGAAACAAAAGGAAAAGTTACATATAACGAAATAAGAAAATACATACAGCAGAAAGTACCCATGAAGTCAATCGATTTATACTATAAAAGACAAGAACCACAAGTCAATATAAGTTACGATGTTCAGCAAGATTGGAAAAACTGGAATCTAAGATAACCAATTTGATTTGAATCTCTAAGCCATCTCAAATAAAAAAGAGGCTTGTTCCCTATTGAAAAACAAGCCTCTCAAATAGTTTTTTATCAAATGTTTATTAAAAAGGCTTAAAACCGATAATTTTTCGAACTTCCTTAAGGGTTTTCGAAGCACTCTCCCTGGCTTTTTCAGCCCCTTTTTCCGCTACCTTGCGCAGATAATCCTCATCACTGTATATCGATTTGAAACGTTCCCTGATGGGTTCAGTAAAATCGATGATATCCTGTGCCAGTTGCTTTTTCATGTCTCCGTAACGTATTTTACAGGCGTTGTACTGTTCTTCATAAAAATTCAGCGTTTCTGTTGAAGAGACTGCTTTCATCAGGGTAAAAATATTTTGTATCGGTTCTGGTTTCTCCTGGTTCATTTCAGTAGGACCTGCATCCGTAACAGCTCGCATCACTTTCTTTTTAATTACATTCGGTTCATCCACCAGGTAAATCCCATTCCCTTCGGTTTTTCCCATCTTTCCTGAACCATCCAGTCCCGGAATCTTTATAAGGGCCTCCCCAAAATTATAGGGAGAAGGCTCCGGAAAATATTTTGTATTATACATGGTATTAAAACGCCTGGCAAAACGGCGTGTCAACTCCAGGTTTTGCTCCTGATCTTTGCCCACAGGAACTTTTGTGGCATGATGAATGATAATGTCAACAGCCATAAGTACGGGATAAGTAAGCAAACCGGCATTTACATTCTCGGGTTGTGTTCTTACTTTATCTTTGAAAGAAGTTGTCCTCTGTAATTCCCCCACATAAGCATTCATATTCATCAGAAGATACAACTCCGGTATTTCCGGTATATCACTTTGTAAATATAAAGTGGCTGCATCAGGGTCCATCCCGGCGGCAAGATATTCTGAAAGCACATGCCTGACATTACCATGGAGATCTTCAGGAGTAGGATAAGTGGTTAAAGAATGATAATCAGCAATGAAAAAGTAACAATGGTGCTGATGCTGCATTTTTACAAAATTCTTCAATGCCCCGTAGTAATTTCCTAAATGTAAATTGCCCGTAGATCTGATTCCGCTTACAACTTTTTCCATCTTCTTTAAAATTAATTTTGTTTAACAGGTTCCCCGCAGGGCAAAAATATAAAATGTAATTTAATTAACAGGTAAAGAAAAAACATATAGAGAAATTTTTTCTAATAAGACCTGGTAGTCTAACCTACCTTATACATAAACTGCACAATGATCCAGTGACAAAAAGTGGCAGTAGAAGTTACACCGGCAGTGGCAGAAAGCAGCGTGACAGAGAGAAATTAAATTGTTGTTTAAAGTTTAAAGTTGGCT
>CAZWHH010000213.1:0-5146 GCA_964633615.1 uncultured Bacteroidales bacterium
GTTTTATAATACAGATTGGCCGAATAGGAATACGAAACATTGTACTTTTTGATTAGATATGGAAGATTTTTCCAGTCTCTATCATTAGCTTCTTCCGTAAGAAAGGTTTCAAAAGGGATCATACTCAATTCTGCATCGGGAATAATGATCAGGTTTTTAATGAGGGGATCAATATTCTCCGGGATGAGTTTTTTAAAGAAAAAATACGCCAGCTCTTTATATTTTTTTGTAAAGCGCATACTACTGCTAAAAATTAATCCATCCCGATACTTTGCGACCAGGTTAACTAAAGAATCATTTAATTCAATTATATTCACAAGCATGGTATCGCTGTATATTGTGCATCTGGTTAAAATGTTATCAGAAGTTGTGTAACTTATGATTGCCGTATTATCATCTATCATTCCCTGAATTTGATTTAATGAAACCATTTTTGTCCCATATTTTAAATCAAAATATGTTTGATAATTTGTCTCAAAAAAATTTACCAGGCTGTCAAGTTTTCGATTGGTATTAAACAAACGATGGCGAAAATGCAATATTTTTAAACTATCAGTAACGATCGATAATTTATTTTTATAAAAAACCAACTCTGATTTTAAATTATTTTCAATTATTAACAGACTATCAGGTATGTGAGCAAATTTTTTAGCTTCACTACTCACCAGGGCTTTCAGTAAAATATATGCTTTTGTTTTTTCTGAAAAATAAAAAGTTGCATCTGCGTATTTCTTTATTTCATCCGGATCATTAGATCTGTTTAAATGTAGTTGACATATTCCTGTTGCTAAACTATATAAATCTGCGGATCTCCTCCCCAACTCAATTTTATCTGCCTTTTTTTGTATTGTATTTCTTAATTGATTAATTAAGGTATCACATGTGTAAATATGCTTTATTAGAATATCGTTATATTTCTCATCATTGCTGTCGTAGAATGCCTGTATTTTATTTAATATTAGCGTTAAAAGTACATTCTTGTTTTCGACATCTTTTGTTGATGGTATGGCATAAATATTTTCATCATTGAATTCAGGAACAAATGCAATAATTGCTTTCTGGAAATAGGCCAAACTTTCTTCAAATCTCTTTTTCTCATGGAAAATTACGCCCAGATTACTATAAACCCATGCTATATCAACATGTTTATCTCCATAAAATTCTTTCCTGATTTTAATTACCTTTTCATAGTAATCTATTGCAGTATCTATTTCTCCTTTTTCTCTGTATAATCTTCCAAGATTAAAAAGATCCGATGTGATTTCAATATGCTCATCTCCATATATTTTCTTTTTTATTTTTATGGATTTATTGAAACAATCTATTGCCTTTTCATACTTATCATTCATAAGATTAAGCACGCCTAAATTTTGATATGTAACTGCAATAACCGGGTGTTCATCCCCCAGTAATTGCTTTCTGATTCCTAATGCTTTAGTATGATAATCATATGCTTCCTTGAAATTGCTGTTAAGTTCATAAATAATACCTATATTATTGTACAGAGTAGCAACCCTGGTATGATTTTCACCTAAAACTGCCAAATATATATCTTTTGCCATAAGATAATATTCCAAAGCAAGATTATACTCTTCTTTATTTTCATAAACTACTCCAATATTGTTGTAAACATTGGCGACATTTATATCATCTCTTCCAAATAGTTTTAAATAAATACTGAGTGCATTTTCATAACTATTAAGCGCTTTATCATATTGGGCCTTTTTTTGATACAATCCTCCTAAATTTAAATATACATGTGCCACATCAACTGTTTCACTACCGTCTACTTTAGAAAATATAGACAGAGCCTTCTTTTTATAATTTAATGAAGTTTCATAATCACCAACCGATTCATTTATAATTCCGGCAACATTATATAGGGATGCAGTTGTTGAAGTCTTCTCACCATATAAATCAATCATCTTTTTTAGTGAGAGATTGATAAATTTAAGCGCATCATAGTACATTCCTGCATAATGAAATATTATAGAGAGGTTAGAGTAAATTCTTACAACATAAATATTATTTGTATCACCTATTTCCTCATATAGTTTTAATGATTTGTCATAATAATTAATCGCTGAATTAAAATCCTGTTTCATGTCATAGCAAAAAGCTTTTGTTAAATATGCCCTTGCCCAAAATTCATTTTTAATTTCAAAATTATCCTCACACAATTGAAGAACTTTTTCTGCAACATTACAAGCCTCATCAATTTCTCCTATAAGTGATACATTATAAGCATAATTACATTTACAGTGAATGTAATCTTTTAAACTTCTCCTGTCCTTTTTATTAATATAGTTGTTTAAATATATTTGAGCGGCTTTCTGGTAATAAACTACCGAACTATCTTTTTTACGGTTAAAATTAAATTGATCAGCTATTTTTTTATATTGGTCTGCTGGCTTTATGTCCACATCCTGTCCATAAGAAACTCCTAAACATAGTACCAGTAATAAAAAACTTAATATTGTTTTGGCTGTTTTCATGGCAAAAGAAATTATGTATTAACTCAAAACTATTAATGCACAGGCAATCGGAGACTATTCTGATTGAAAAGAGGATAAATTAAGATTTCCCTATGGATTTAAAAATCTTAAACAAACCCAAAGACAAATTACGAAATAATTGAATCAAAGGAAAGATATTAATTGAATAAGTGTATAATATTTAAACAAATAACATAAGTATAACACGGAAATAAAAGAAAAATAACTAAAAATCCATCGAATTCTTGAGCTACAGTGTAGTAATTGCGTTCTGTTCTTTACTTCTATCTCATCAAAGATGTTCTGATTTTAGTCTTGAATTATTATAATTGGAAGACCTAACAGGTTTCCAAAACCTGTTAGGTCTCGATATTATAGGAATGAGGCCAGCTCAAAGGTTCCGGCGCTGAGGGCTGACCCAGTTCGTGGAAGCCGGCCGGAAAAGCGTATAATAAGAAATATCAGAACGCGTTGATTCATCAGGATGCTCCTTCTCCTCAGTAAAACTACAAAGGAAAAACCAATCTCATGGTTATTTCTGTAAAATTGATAAAAGCCACAAAGTTCATGTTTTTTTAACCATTTAACAATTTAACAATGTAATTAGAAATCTCCCACACCCTCCAGACTATACCTTAGCCTTAGCCTTAGCCTTAGCCTTAGCCTTAGTCTCATTAATAAACCGGAGTCGATTCATCAAACTTCACTTCAAAAGTAAGGTTATTCAGGCAATCGTGATATTTCTCAAGCAACTCCTCCTGGTTACGTGCGCCCAGGAAAAGATTAGCCAGCTCAAAGCTGTAACTGTCCTGTCCGTATAAATCAGAGAGGTGCATTCCTTTTTTCACATGAACCTTCATCTCCAGTTCCGGATATTTTTTCATTAATTCATCAATTTGCTCCTGCGAAGGAACTTTCTGAACCTTTCCAGGCTCATAGGTACGAAGCATAAAATTACTGGCAATACGATGTTTTCCTTTGTACTCAAGTGCTTTAGGTCTTCTTCCCAGAGCCAGATTCAACATAATGGAATGATGCGAAATACCATGAATTTTTTCAAAAATATCGGTATGTGCCTGGGAAATCCTGGGATTTATCTCCAGCAGGAAAATCTGGTTGACTGTATTGTTATAAAAGAATTCAATATTAAAAGGGGAATTGTTTAACCCAACCTGTGTAATAGCTCTGCGTGTTAAATCGGCCATTCGAAACTGAATTTCCTGCGGCAGCGAAGAAGGATATTCATACCGTGTAAAAGAGGAACGGTCCTCTTCACGAAGTGAATCTACAATGCCATAAACCACCACTTCTCCATTAAAAACATAACCTTCCACCGTACACTGAAATCCTGTGATAGGTGTTTCTGCAATCATGGTTTCTTTCATGTTGGCATACTCCTGGGGAAGGTTATAATTTTGAAATATGTGATTAAAAGGTTCAGACATAAAATTAATATGTTCCCGAACCTCTTCCATTAAATCGTTGAATTGATATTCACTGTTAATCTTATAAGCCAGGAAAGACCTGTAAGACTTAATAGGTTTAATCCAGAAAGGCGGAATCAGTTCAATATGCTGATATGCTCTGTCGTCAAAAGGGTCGAAAGCCTTAAAAGTAGGTACACTATGTGCAATCACCTTGTTCTGTTCCAAACGACTCCAGTACTTGTGCTCACATTTCATCATGCTTTCAAGGGTTGGGGCCGGAAGACTATATTTTTCCGCAATAATTGGTATCAGACTTGTTCCCGGGAAATCATAATAAGATACAATTGCATCAATCTTACCATGCTTATCAATACGTTCAAAAGCCTTTTTGATAAGGGATCCCATATCAAGTTTCTCTACTCCGCGCATTTCCTTAATTTTCACAGCAGGAAGGAAATCGCATTTTTTAGCCTCGGGCAGTCTCTCAAGCTTCTTGAGATTAAATTCATCGAGGCCGACAACAAATACTTGTTTTTTGCTGCTCATCTTCGTACTTAAATAAATTAGTTAAAAAATTAATTGTTTATAAACCCCTGGGAATATTTTCATCCCAGGTTTTGGTAAAAATTCTTGTATCCTCTTCATACGCATCTAATGTCGCCCGGATTCTGAAATGTGTCCGGGTAGATGTCAGAATAGTATGTGTAATAGTGGATGCTTTCCAGTCGTTTCGACGGAAGCTTCTTTTGCTTTTCACTTCTCCGCGCAAAGTATCATAATTGTTATTTTGATACGAATAACGCTCAGTAACATCTTTCTGTATACTCCAGTTTATGTCATCCAGTCGGTATTGCGGATCATTATTGGTAACATGCAAAGAAACATGGTTGTTGGCCAGGTTATGTTTTACCTGCCATTCTCTGTGAGCCGGAACTATTAATGTTGTTGAATAAACCGGTGTTTCCGAAGGTGTTCCGAGATCTCTCAGTCTTTCATCACTCTCCTTCTTTTTTCGCACGGGCAAAACAATAGTACAGGCCGATGGATAAATAGTTAACCTGGCCGGTTCAGGTGAAGGCCATGCCAAAGGCCAGTATGAACTGGAAATAGATAATCTGATTTGATTACCGGCTGGAAATTTTTGGGCGACATGGTTTAAATCCAACGATATTTTATAGCGCTTGCCTTCCTCCAGGGGTTCTGGCTCTTCATGGCTATCCCGGT
>CAZWHH010000214.1:0-5143 GCA_964633615.1 uncultured Bacteroidales bacterium
TTACATGCCATATAAAAGCAGAGAAAATAGATTTATTAACCGTGAAATAAGTTGGTTATCATTTAATGACAGGGTTTTACAGGAAGCAGCAGATCCAGCCAATCCCCTTGTGCAGAGGTTGAGGTTTTTAGGAATTTTTTCCAATAACCAGGATGAATTTTTTCGGATACGGGTGGCAACTGTACGAAGAATTGCTGCTTTTAAAAGGAAAAAGAGATTGATAGGAAATAAAACCCCTTATGAGTTAATACAAGAAATTCAAAACATCGTAGTTAGACAACAAGCAAAGTTTGAAAAAATTTATAGTGAGTTGATAGGAGAGCTGGGCAAACATGATATTTATGTAATTAATGAAACTCAGCTAAATGAGGAACAGGGAAAATTTGTAACTGATTTTTATAACGAGAATATACGACCTGTTCTTATCCCAATTATGTTGCAGCACACAACAGAATTTCCTTATTTACGGGACGAACCGATCTATTTTGCTGTGAAATTAAAAAAGAAAAATACACCCGGGCAAACCAAATATGCTTTACTGGATCTGGCTACAGAAATACTCCCAAGATTTGTAGTGCTTCCAAAGATTGGCAAAAAGAAATTTATAATTATTCTTGATGATATTATCCGATATTGCCTGGAGGATATTTTTTCTTTCTTTGAGTATGATTCCATTGAAGCCTACACAATTAAAATAACCCGTGATGCCGAACTTGATATCGATGATGATATCTCAAAAAGCTTTATGGAAAAGATGTCTTTAAGTCTTGAAAAAAGAAAAAAAGGACAACCTGTCCGTTTTGTCTATGATGAATCCATGCCAAAGGATTTGCTGGACTATTTTAAAAACCGGATGAAATTTGGTAAGGAGGATAATATTATTGCAGGGGGGAGATATCACAACTTTAAAGATTTTATTAATTTTCCTAATATTGGACCTTCATACCTGGAGAACAAAGAAAAAAAAATCGTTCCACCGATGCATTTCAGATCCAAACAAAGCCTGTTAAAAGAGATTAAAAAACGGGATCATATTTTACATTATCCTTATCAATCTTTTCGGTATTTTGTGGACATGCTTCGGGAAGCTGCTATTGATCCGCTTGTGACTACAATCCAGATCACTCTTTATCGTGTTGCCAAAAAGTCCGTGGTGATGAATACTTTAATTAATGCAGCAAGAAATGGGAAAAATGTGGTTGTGCTTATTGAGCTTCAGGCCCGTTTTGATGAAAAAGCCAATATTAACTGGTCTAATCGCCTGCAAGATTTGGGTGTAAAGGTAATACATGGCATACCCGGTTTAAAGGTACATTCAAAATTAGCGCTTATCACCCGTAAAGTAAACCGAAAACTTGAACATTATGCCTATATAGGAACGGGCAATTTTCAGGAAAATACTGCCAAAATATATTGCGATGAAGGTTTGTTTACTTATAATAAAAGAATCACCTCAGATGTAGTTAAAGTGTTTGAATTTTTCGATAAAAATTATAAACAACACGTATTTAATCATATCATACTTTCTCCTTTTACTACCCGAAAACATTTTATTTACCATATTGATAAAGAAATTAAGAATGCACAGAAAGGCAAAAAAGCCTATATGATTATTAAAATAAACAGTCTGGTAGATGAAGAAATGATGAATAAGCTTTATGAAGCAAGTCAGGCAGGGGTGAAAATAAATTTGATTGTGCGTGGAATATGTTCAATAAAACCGGGTATTCCTGGGTTGAGTGAAAATATAAAGGCAATCAGCATTGTAGATAAATATCTTGAACATTCGAGAATTCTCTATTTTTATGATGGAGGCAAAGAATCAATGTATATTTCTTCTGCAGACTGGATGGTAAGGAATCTTGACCGGCGTATAGAAGTGACTTGCCCGGTATATGATCCGGAAATTAAAAAAGAACTAAAACAGATGCTGAAAATCCAGCTGGCAGATAATGTGAAAGCAAGAATTTTAGATGAGGTTCAAGATAACAAATATGTTAAAAAGAATACAGAAAAATCTGTTCGGGCACAGGATGGCTATTATTATTATTTGAAACGCAGGCAGAATCAAAAATCAAAAAATAATAAATAAGTATGGCAGAAACCCTGGTACATGTTACAAGAGGCAAGATAGTTGAATGTATACACCGAGGTGATGTGGTCGTGACAAACAATCATGGTGATGTGTTGTATTATGCAGGAAATCCTTTTAAATACACTTATTTCAGGTCGGCGGCCAAACCCCTCCAGGCTTTAAATGTGTTATTATCCGGGGCTGCCCGGAGGTATGAATTAAACAAAAAGGAACTGGCTGTTATTTGTGCCTCACATTATGCTGAGGATATACATATTCGAACAGTAGAAGAGATTCTGGAAAAGATAGGATTATCACCCGTTTCAATACTTGCAGGCCCCTCAACTTCATTAAGTAAAACAATAGCCCTGCAAAATGCCCGGGATAGAAAAAAACCAAATTCTCTACACAACGATTGTTCAGGGAAACATGCGGGCATGTTAGCTACTTGCCTGCATAAAGGCTACTCTATAAAAGATTATATTTCTGAAGATCATCCACTACAGGAGGAAATATTATCCATCATAAGCGATATTTGTAATTATCCCCGGGAAAAAATATTGTCTGGAATAGACGGATGTTCTGTTCCGGTTCACGCTTTGCCATTATATAATATGGCCCAGGGATATGCCCGGCTTACCAATCCGGAGAAATTAACGCCTCCTTACCGGGAAGCATCCCGGCAAATTGTAGATGCAATAATTGAAAACCCAAAGATGATTGCCGGAACAGGAGGTTTTTGTTCGGATTTGATTGCTGCCTCTCATGGTAAGCTAATTGGGAAAGTGGGTGCAGAAGGTGTTTATTGTGTTGGTATTAAGGAGAAAAATATTGGTATAGCTGTTAAGTTAGAAGACGGGGCAATGGGAATGCTGCCGCCGGTGGTTATGCATGTATTGAAAACGCTGAGGATTTTATCGCAGGAGGAACTTAATGTTTTAAAAAATTACACTATAATGAATAACCTGAATGATTCAGATATTAAAGTAGGGGAGATTAAACCCGCATTTAAATTAAATATTCTGTAAGAAATTTTACAAATTAAAATGAGTTTAGAATTGTGGTTTGTATTTAATGTGTTTATTATTAAGTTATTGAAAATATTGGTCTGGTTGTTGTATTGTGATAAATAAAACCTATTATGAAGATATTAATTATAGACGACTCAACGATTAACAACATTTTATTGGAGAACATCCTTTCTGAAAGAGGATATGAGATATATTCAATTCTAAATGGAAATTCAGCAATAGATAAAATTGAGGAAGTCCAACCTGATCTGATTTTACTTGATATTATGATGCCTGAAGTGAGTGGATTTGATGTCTTAAGAAAGTTAAAAGAGAATGAGATTCAGGTTCCGGTAATTATTATTTCTGCTTATGACAGTGATAAATTTAAGAAACTTTCCAAAACCCTTGGGGCTGAATCTTATATTTTAAAACCGGTAGAAGCTGATTTTTTAGTTAGTCAAATACAAAAAGTGCATAAATCTCAGAATTAACAGGGATGATTAATTTAAGAGAACTATTATGACTTTAATGTATAAGATTTCTTACAGTTTTATTCACCATTGAATTGCATGCCTTGCTAATTCTTTTTTTGTTCTGAATATCCAAATCATCACAGGGGATCAAATAAATTTGTAGATTAACTAAACTTTTTTTAAACAGGTTCTTTCCGACAGCCTGTTTTTTTAGTCTTTTATAAAAAACACTACAATTTACTTATAATATTCATGTTTTGATGATTATGGATGTCTTTTCCTTCCGGAGTATATAAAAATCTAATTCTATCTTCATACTGTTTTTCAATGCGACGCCGGACAATTTTCATTGTACTGTTGAGCATTTTATTTTCTTCTGTAAAACCATCGCCCAGAATAGCAATAGCTGCCGGCAACCATCGAACCGGGAATGCATCTTCATATTTACCTCCTTTTTTGTATTGATTGATCTCACTTTGAATCAGGTTAAGAGCTTCTTGCTGTCCCTTTTTTTGGTCAGGTGTAAGGCCTTTTTCCTCCAGGTATTTTTTAATAAGCTCCTTATTGGGAACAATCAGGCCAATTGTATAAGGATCCTGGTTATTGTGCAACATGCATTGCTCAATATATTTCGAGTTTTCGATCAGTGATTCTTCAATGGCTTCCGGGCTGAATTTTTCACCATCATTGCTTATGAGCAAGCTTTTGTATCTTCCCAATACATATAGAAAATTGTCTTTATCTAAATAACCAAGGTCGCCTGTATAGAACCACCCATCTTTTATGCTTTCCCGAGTGGCTTTTTCATTTTTCCAATAGCCGACCATTACATTTTCTCCTTTGACAACTATTTCACCCTGTTTACCCAAAGGAACTTCTTTTCCTTTCTCATCACAAATTTTTATTTCAATGTTTTTTACAAGAAAACCAGAAGAACCTAGTTTATGATTTAGAGGGGCATTGGATGAAATAATGGGAGAGGTTTCTGATAGTCCATATCCCTGAAACATAGGAATATTCAGAGCATAGAAAAATCTTTGCAGTTCAATATCAAGAAGAGCTCCTCCTCCGATAAAGAAATCCAGTTCACCACCAAATCCTTCTCTTACTTTGCTAAACAAGATTTTATCATAAAGATTAATGAGCGGTTTTTTGAAGAATTGCAGTCCGGTTCCTTTATTATAACCTTCCTTATTGTAAGAATAGGCTGCTTTAAGGGCTATTTTGAATAATTTTTCGGCTTTTGGCCCTTTTTCTTTTATCTTTTTTTCAATATTCTTTCTGAAATTTTTTGCCAGAGAAGGTACACTTAAAAGGAGATTGGGCTTTAATTCGTTTATGTTTTTCGGAATATTTTTTAATGTTTCCATTTGGTTTTTCCCTATTTCAATAGTACCAATACTGGCACCGCTGGCCATAAAGCTATAAATTCCCGCGGTATGGGCAAAAGAATGATCGAGAGGCAGTATCAAAAGAGTTTTATAGTATTCAGGGATATTCATTAATGTTAGTGCCTGTTCAACATTTGCAGTATAATTGCGGTGAGACAGGATTATTCCTTTCGGATCAGCTGTAGTGCCTGA
>CAZWHH010000215.1:0-5132 GCA_964633615.1 uncultured Bacteroidales bacterium
TGTACGATCACCTGCTCCTTCGGCATAGGGAGTTTTTTCACCCACCACAACCACGGCCACATCCACTGACCCACCATAGTTGCCTTCGGGGGCATAAATGATCTCGCTCGTTTCCGCCATGGTGGTAATGCCTGTCAGGATATCGGTCCCGGTAGTTATATCGCCATTGCTGCCCTGCCATGAAATGGTCCACCCGCCGCACTGTGCTCCCAGGTCAGCAGCCAGTTCACCTGCTACTAAAATGGTTTGATCATTTTTTTGCAGCGGTAAAACATCCTTTTTAGCATTTAGCAAAACCATTGATTCTCTTACCACCTGGCGGGCAACATCCCTGTGCGCCTGCGAGCCAAAAGCATCTGCCGTTGCGGTATCAGCAAAAGGTTCATCAAAGAGGTTCAGCAATATTTTTTGCTTTAATATCCGGCTTACGGCATCATCTATTCTATCTTCACTTACTTCATTGTCATTGACCAGGCTTGTCAGGTGACTAATAAATATTTCGTAGCGGTCGGGGACCATTACCATATCAATACCTGCGTTGATGGCCCTTTTGATGGCTGTGCGATAATCCTCATCAATCTGATCCACTCCGGCCCAGTCGGAAATAACAAAACCTTCAAAACCCAGTTCATTTTTCAGTACATCCGTCAGCAAATAATCATGCCCATGAAGTTTATCTCCATTCCAGCTGTTAAAAGACGCCATTATTGTACCAACTCCCTGGTCAATGGCATCAAGGTAGCCTTGCATATGTATAGCGCGCAGTGAATCTTCTGATAAAACCGTATTGCCCTGATCAATACCGTCTGAGGTACCGCCATCACCTACATAGTGCTTGGCGCAGGCCAGAATGGTTTCATTATGGCTTAAATCCGTTCCTTGTAATCCATGCACCGATTCTGTAGCCATAATTTTTTGTATTTCAGGCGTTTCGCCAAATCCTTCATAAGTTCTTCCCCAGCGCTCATTGCGGGGTACTGCGATGCATGGTGCAAAGGTCCAGTCGATTCCGGTAGCTGCTACCTCGCGGGCAACTATTTCGTTGGCCATTCTGATCAGTTCAGGATTCCACGTACAGCCCATGCCAATATTGTGTGGAAAAATCACCGCACCGTGAACATTATTGTGACCATGCACTGCATCGGTGCCGTATATCAGGGGAATATCAAGGTTGCTCTGCAGAGCAATGCTCTGGTAATTATCATACATATTGGCCCAACTCACTTGCGTATTGGTCTCCGGGGAGGAACCTCCACCACTAAGGAGAGAGCCGATGCTATAGGTAGCAATATCCTGATTATTGACTAGTTTGCTATGTTCAACCTGTGTCATCTGGCCAATTTTTTCATCCAGAGTCATCATGTTTAAAATGCTGTCTACCTGCTGATCAATGGTCTGTCCAAGAACGCTAATGCTGATAAATAGGGTGGTAAATAATATTGAAATACGCTTCATTTATATCTTCTTAATTTTTTTGAGAAGTGATATGTCTTTTTATGTAAGTAAAAATAATCAATTTTTTATTGATAAAAAATGGCTTACAACATAAGTTTAGCCTGGCATTTAACACCCTATAAGGAGGTATGGTGACACCCTGAAGGGGGGTTGGTAACACCTTCCAGCCTCTGGATGATGACCCTTCAATGATTCAGATGATATTTCCCGGGGTTGTTAAAAGAAGTCCTGTAACAGGTCATTTAATACCCCGGAGAGTTCCTGAAGATACTTAAAGGATTATACTGAAGCGAAGCACACATGCCTTAGAGGATTTGGCTGTTTGCATTTATTTTTTTTTATGGTGCAGATTATTTGTTTTCCGGAAGATACTGTATTTTGATAAATTATAGCTTTACCGGGTTTGAGGATTTCTCTCCTGATACCCTATATTAAAATTAATCAGGGAAGCATTAGCAAAAACATGATACTTTTTTTTCTCATTTTCAGTGACTTTAAAATTTTTTTTGTAAATTGTTATGAAAAGAGTGTTTCATTTAAATTGAGTAGGCCACTTTAAAATTAAATCCATGAAAAATCAACTGGTCATTGTTTTGCTAACATTGCTTACCTGCAGTGTTTATTCACAAAATCTCGAAAGACAGCTCATCGGCTCGACCGGAGGCTTGTCATCCGGAAGTAGTGCCACTCTCTCTTACTCTGTTGGAGAAGCAGTAACAGAAACGTTCAGTTCTTCTTCAATTATCCTTAACCAGGGTTTTCAACAGGGTTATGCGGATGAACAGACTTCTGTTGAAAGGATAACGAACGCTGGCTTCAATATCCTGGTTTATCCCAATCCGGCCGATGATTATTTAATTGTCCATTGGAACGGCGTAAATGAAGGCAGTATTTATCTAACGGTCACCGATATTTCAGGCCGCAAGGTGAATGCATTTAATGTCAATCATTTAAAGAAAACCCGCATTTCAACCGATATGTTGGAACAGGGTATTTATATTTTATCAGTTAAAACGCCTGATGGGCTTTATACCATTAAATTTATTAAGAAATAAAAGAAAGGAATGCTCTGGATTGTTATTCCTGACTTTTAAAATTATTTGATCATAACCATAAAATCAACAGCAATGAATCTCATGAACTCAAAATTTAAAAAATTAATCCTAATCTGGTTTTTTATTTTACCAGGTGTAATTCTTTTTGCACAGCCTGATGCAATTAATTATCAAACTCTGGTAAGAGATGATAATGGTGACCTCTTAACAAATGAAAATATCGATTTTCGTTTTTCTATTCGCAGTGTTTCAACCGACGGAAATATTGTTTACCAGGAAACCCATGCGGTTACAACCAATGACCAGGGACTCGTAAACCTGAAAATTGGTACTGGAACAATGGTTACTGGTTCCTTCTCAAGTATTCAATGGGGTGAATATGATCATTTTCTTGAAGTAGAGATTGACCTTGGTGATGGATTTGTTCAAATGGGTGTACAGCAGTTAGTCAGTGTACCTTATGCTATGAAGGCGGTACATAGTGATACTGCTGAATATGCCACAGAGGCTCCACCCACCGGAAGTGCCGGTGGTGATTTATCGGGGAATTATCCCAATCCCCAGATCACTAACAATGCTGTATCTTCAGCCGAAATTTCTAATGAACCTGGAATTGTCTGGGAATATGGCCCTTCATTTTTCTCACTGGAAAATAGCCAAGCTAATCAATTAGTAGATTCAATTATTATTTCCCCTCCGGCTGCAGGGAAAGTGGTTGTGAAAGCCAATGGTTATCTTAACGTCTACCATGTAGGGTTTGATAATATTGGGTTAAATGTTTCTACAAATCCGTCTTTACTTATTTACGGCAGTGGAGTGAGTTCCTTTACAATACCTGATGCTCTTCCTGATGGCGATTATCGGTACCCTTTTACATGCATGAATGTATTTGACACAGATGGCAGTAACGACCTGAAGGTTTATCTGATAGTAAGTCAGCCATCCGGTTCCTACATTGCCAGTACAGATGTGGCATTTTCTGTTATTCAGGCCACTTACTATCCTACTACATATTTCCCGTCGAAGACAGAGCCACCGGTGGAACCTCCTTCTGCTCAACCAATATCTGAAGATGGTTTCAATCCAAAGAAATAAAAAACGATCATGATTTAATTACTGAAACCAATATATTGATAAATATAATATTTTAAGGGAAGGAGCTTGTATCAAAGTTATCCTTCTTTTTTTTTCCTGAAAATTCAGGTTTACTTATTATTTTTAATCTGTAATTATCCATAAGGCTGGTATAAGATTGTCTTTACCAACAGGAGTTTTAGACGGGAAAGATTACAATAATTTTTGTCTCCTCTAAAATAATAAGATAATATATCGGTATCTATTAAGACTCTAGTCTTCAAATCTTCTTTTATTTTTTTGTCGTTTTGAAATAAGATTCTCAGTCAAGTCTTTAAATAAATCCTCATCAATATTGCTCCAGGCACCTGCATAAGACAATACTTTCTTCTTACTCGGGGTATTTTCTTCGAGTTTATCGATAAAATCCTGAAGTTTTTTAATCTTGTCAGGAGATATCTTCTGAATCCGTCTAATTATCTGATTTCTTCTCTGTTTATCAGTAATCATATAGTTTTTTCATTTTTATCAAAAAAACAAAATATTATTGATTTATAAGTAACCCTATAATCTTTTAGCATTGGCTATAAACATACCCATTCCCAAATTCCTTTTAATATTTGGTTATGCACCTTTTTTTTATCCTTGTTATAGCTAAGTTACTAATTTTCACATAAAAAAAACGGGCATAAGAAAGGAAAATTTTTCAAAGGTTATCAAATATACCTTAAACCATATAACTTTGGGCGCTGGTGTTGTTTAGGAGAAATGTTGAGAATATGGGGTGTTTGGCATTTCAAAGCTCCACCGTATCAAACCCTAATTAGAATAAAGATTAAAAAAATGTTCTGTATCCTTTATGTCTTCTAATCCTATAATCCAACAAACCTCTGAAAAGTCTGAGAAGTCCAATCCGCCTGCCGCAATTGCCTCATTATAATATCGGCCCTCTTTCCCATTATATCTGTTTGATAAATCAATAGCTAACTGCCATATCTCAATCAAATGGGGATTTCTGATTTTATCTTTCCACCTAGTATATTCAGGGGATCTAAATCCGGGTGTCCCATTTCCAACTGCATTACCATCCGGTATTTTTTGATAATCAATGTTTGACTTCACAAAATCCAGGCTGCCTGGTGATGTAACTTCTTCATTCCAATCACTATGTTGTACTAAGTGAATCCGGTGTGAAACATTCATGTTTGGTAAATCAGCCTGGATAGCTTTTATCAATTTGGCAGAAAAATCAGATTGGCCTGCATCTGCAATCCAAATATCACCTTGATTTTCGAGGGTTGATTTAGCAATCATTTTAACTTGCGTAACAGCGTTTTTAAAATTTTTATGTGCGTCTGTCCAGTTGTCTCCAAAAGCAAGGTTAAATAATTTATTGGGCGGGACATATAATCCTTCCTGAATGCCATAAGTACCAGCCACTGCATGATAATTTATTTTTGAATATTTGCTATCAGACAATAGTGTTGCTAAAGCAGCTGCAGATTGAAGGTCATCTACATCCGTTTTACAATCATAGTGTGCTAATAA
>CAZWHH010000216.1:0-3594 GCA_964633615.1 uncultured Bacteroidales bacterium
AGTACCATTGGGGTATTCCTTGGTATCGCAATTTTCAAGATGAATATTGTGGTGGTGATGACAGGAATCGGTATCGTTTCCCTGGCAGGTATTGTTGTGAATAATGCCATTGTGCTGGTGGACTACATAGAGCTATTAAAACAAAGAAAACGTAAAGAACTGGGATTGCCTGAAGATGCTTATCTTCCGGTAAAAGAGGCCACCGAATGTGTAGTCCGGGGAGGAAAAACCAGGCTCAGGCCGGTACTCTTAACTGCCATCACAACAATATTAAGTTTGCTGCCACTGGCTGTAGGTTTAAACATAGATTTTCCCCAAATGCTTAGCGAATTTGACCCTGATCTCTACTTTGGCGGTGTGATGGTTAATTTCTGGGGGCCGATTTCCTGGACAGTTATTTTCGGACTGACATTTGCTACGTTCCTTACCCTGGTGATTGTACCGGTAATGTATCGAATCTCAATTATTCTGGAGAAAAAGGTAAGGAAACTATTTAATAAGGAAACGGAATTGGAAGAGGTTAAGCAATAGATATTTAGATATAAATTTTTAAGCTTCCTGTTGTTTTAATGCAGGAAGCTTTTTGATAATACACTGGAATTCTGTTGTCTGGTTATGAAAACAATTTGAAAGAAACACCGTTATATAATCAAATAATCCTTATGCAATTTGTGAAAATATTGAATATCTTTGTAGTTAAATTTAGTGGAGTATGGCTATTCGATTTTTTTATTTACCAAGAGGGAAGGATTTTAATTATGTTCCCACGTTTTATGATGAACGGAAAGAGAAATTAGAGCAACGGAAAAAAGCCATTGATCAGGAACTTGCCAGGGAAAGAGGGGAAGAGCCGGGAACTCACGTTTCGGATATAAAAGGTCGGATGCGTGGTTACATCAAGAGGGCCAAAAGACAAAAACGTCAATCCAATATTCGTCTGCTTATTATCCTTCTTTTTCTTTTTGGATTAACTTATTTTATCTTTATTTTTTAGAAATCAGGAAGTTTTCATGGTAGATATAGTCCATGTTTTACCGGATTCTGTGGCAAACCAGATTGCCGCAGGGGAAGTGATTCAAAGGCCTGCTTCTGTAGTTAAGGAATTGGTTGAGAATGCAATAGATGCAGGGGCGAGCGATATAAAGATTGTTTTAAAAGATGCCGGGAGAACTTCTATCCAGGTGATTGATAATGGTTCCGGGATGACGGAAACCGATGCCAGGCTGGCTTTTGAAAGACATGCTACCTCCAAAATTCAAAATTCTGACGATCTTTTTTCCATAAGTACAATGGGTTTTCGGGGTGAAGCGCTGGCTTCTGTAGCTGCAATAGCTTATGTTGAGCTGAAAACAAAAATTGAAAATGAGAATCTTGGGACTCATATCAAGATCGAAGGCTCGCGGGTAGTCTCTCAGGAACCGGCTCAATGTCCGGTGGGAAGTAATTTTATCATTAAGAATTTATTCTTCAATGTACCTGCCAGGAGGAAATTTCTCAAAAAGGACAGCACAGAACTGAATCATACGGTTAAAGAATTTCATCGGGTATCCCTTGCTAATCCTGAAATATCGTTTACCTTGATTCATAACGATCACACGCTGCATAAACTGAATGCCTCAAAAGTGGGTCAGAGGATAGTGGATCTTTTTGGTAATTATATAAAGGGGAAATTGATCCCTGTAAAATCAAAAACCCGGATTGTTCAGATCTACGGATATGTTGGTCATCCTGATAAAGCCAGGAAACGTTCCGGTGAGCAGTTTTTTTTCATAAATAACCGGTTTATGAAAAATCCTTATTTTCATAAGGCGATAATGGATGCTTATGAAAAGCTGATTCCGCAGGGTTATATTCCTTCTTATTTCATATATTTTAATACTGATCCCGGCTCAATTGATGTGAACATTCATCCTACAAAAACAGAAGTTAAGTTTGAGGATCAGCAAGCCATTTGGCAAATTTTGAATGCATCGGTAAAAGAGACGTTAGGAAAGAATAACGTGGTTCCCTCTATTGATTTTAACCAGGAGGGAAATATTGGAATTCCTCCTCTGCGTAAAGGGACCAGCGTGAAACCTCCTTCAATTGATGTAGATCCTAATTTTAATCCTTTTGAAAAACAAAGTCCCGGGCAAAAGAACCAGGCTGAGCCCCATCAATCCTTCGGCAACCGGGATAATCTAATGAATTGGGATAAACTTTACGACCATTTTGAGAAAGAAACAGACCAGGGAGCTTTAAAATTTACTTCAAAAGCCTCTTTTCAGAAAGGGGAGGAACATGAGGGCGATGAAAAAACAGGGGAGAAATTTTTTCAGTTTAAGGAGAAATTTATTTTGACACCTGTCAGGTCAGGTCTTATGATTATTGATCAACGCAAAGCTCATATCAGCATTCTTTATGATCAGTTTTTACAGGAACAAACACATAAAAAGGGATATATTCAAAAACAGCTATACCCCGAAGAAGTGCAGTTGAATGAATCTGATTTCCATGTAATCCGGCAAATTCAGGGAGAAATAAGAAAAGCCGGGCTGGATATTAAACTAAAGGAGGATTGCATTGTTGAAATTGATGGTATACCGGCAGATATCAAAAGGGTGGAACCCGGAACTTTGCTTGAAAACGTGTTAAGTTATTATGATAAGAGCCAAAATTTTAGCGAAAATGTAAGGGAAACTGTTTCCCTTGCTTTGGCCAAATCGGCAGCTGTTAATTATGGCAGAGTTCTTGAGATGGAAGAAATGCGTGAATTGGTTGATAAGTTGTTTGCTTGTTCTTCACCCAATTTTACGCCGGATGGACAAAAAATAATATCTTTGATAAGAACAGAAGATATTGAGAAATTATTTTAATGAACCCAATTAGAAAAATTATCGCGTGATGACAAATTTTCGCACCAGTGGATTTAGCGGTACACCGCCAGTAGTAAAAAACCTGATCATTATAAACGTATTGATGTTGCTGGCCAATTTTGCTTTTAATAATCAGCTTAATTTTAAACTTGGACTGTATTATTTTAACTCAGAGCATTTTGAGCCTTATCAGTTGGTAACCCATATGTTCATGCACGGAGGATTTGCGCACCTGTTTTTTAATATGTTTGCATTATGGATGTTTGGACGTGTACTTGAGTCTGTCTGGGGGATGAAAAGATTTTTTATCTATTATTTTGTATCCGGTCTGGGAGCTGCTTTTTTACACCTGATGGTCAATCACATTCAGGCTCAGTCTATTATTTCCCAACTACCTGAAGAAACCATTAACGAAGTGATGACAAAAGGCCAGGATCTCATCTTACAGCAAAGGAACTGGGCACATCCGTTAAAAGGGAAGTTAAATGCAATTATGAATGTACCAACAGTTGGAGCTTCAGGTGCTGTCTTCGGAATTTTAATTGGCTTCGGAATGCTCTTCCCAAATACAAGATTGATCCTGTTATTCCCCCCAATTCCTATAAAAGCAAAATATTTTGTTCTTATTTTAGGGGGAGTAGAATTATTCCTTAGTGTAACACAGCCAGGAAGCGGAATTGCTCATATTGCTCACGTAGGTGGCATGCTGTTTGGATTTATTATGATTAAAATATGGAAT
>CAZWHH010000216.1:3694-5124 GCA_964633615.1 uncultured Bacteroidales bacterium
ATTCTTTTCAATCTTCTGTGGCTTTATATTTTCGGACGTATATTCCTTATGTATTTTAATCAAAAGCGTCTTCTGAGTGTTTATCTGGTTGGAGGATTGGCAGGAGCTGCATTATATATTCTGGCTTTCAATATTTTTCCTGCTTTTCAGGGAAATCTGGATGAGTCTATTGCTCTTGGGGCATCTGCATCTGTAATGGCTATTGTCATAGCGATTTCAGTCTATAAGCCTGATTATTCAATAAACCTTTTATTTCTTGGTCCTGTCAGACTTAAATATATTGCACTGTTTGTGATTATACTCGATATAATCAGAATTGCATCTCCCAATGCCGGCGGACATATAGCCCATCTTGGAGGTGCCATCTTTGGTTATTTTTATATAGCGCAATTCCGGAAAGGGAAAAATATGACCCGGGGATTTGATCGTTTTATGGATAGTGTATTTGCCCTGTTTAAACCCAAACCAAAATTTAAAGTCACCCATAAAAGGGCCAAAACCGATATTCAGTATAACAAGGAAAAGAAAGAGCGGCAGGAAAAAATTAATAAAATACTTGATAAAATTTCAAAATACGGATATAACAGTCTGTCCAAAGAAGAAAAGGAATTGTTGTTTCGGGAAAAGAATAATTAAAAGGGAATTGATATTTTAAATTATTGACGTTTGAGAAAATTTGTCAAAAGAATTTTAGTAATAGCAAATGTTGTTTTTGCTATCCTGCTTTTAATAGCAAATCTTTCAGTTTTTATTTCCCCTGAGATCTTATGGCCTATCGCTTTTCTCGGATTAGTATTTTTTCCCCTGGTTCTTATTAATCTCGGTTTCTACATATTTTGGTTTTCTAAATTGAAAAAAGTGCTTTTTATTTCTTTATTTGTGCTAATAATCAGTATCCCTAATAGTTTTCGAACATTTCAGTTGTCTGGTGCTGTTGAAAATCAGGAGAAAGAGGATCGCACAACAAAAAGTATTAAAGTAATGACCTATAATGCAAAGGTTTTTGATTTGGTGGGGTCCAATAATTTTGATACCGCCCAGCAGAGAATTTTTCGGTACATCCGGGAAGAAGAACCTGATATTATATGTTTTCAGGAGTTTTATATCAATCCGGACAAAGGTTTTTCTTTTTATACCCTGGATGATGAGTTACCCGATTATCTTGAATATCGTAATTTACATTGGCTGAATGAGGAAGGATCCTCAAAATACGGGATTGCCATTTTCAGTAAATTTCCCGTGGTCAATAAGGGATTGGTTAAATTTAAAGAATCTTATAATGCATTTCTTTTTGCTGATTTAACGTATCGTAACGATACTTTCAGGGTATATAGCAATCATTTGCAATCGATAAAATTCAACAGGGACAATTACCGGTTTATAGCCAATCAAAGCCAGTACAATCAAAAAGAAAAGCTGGAAGAATTTCA
>CAZWHH010000217.1:0-5115 GCA_964633615.1 uncultured Bacteroidales bacterium
CAATTTTATTCAATTTACTAATACTAATTTGCCAATTGGGAAAAGGAATTAGTGGAAAGCGTGACAGCGGTGCCTTTTGTGGCTCATATACACCATAAGCAGACAGAAATGCCGGAATTAGAACTTGTTGACTGGATGGTCCGTAGCCATCATAAAAGCCATATTCATCCTGCTGGGTTGGATCATAGCCTGTTATTGAATTGGCCTCTCTTGTATCTGCCATCCGCTTAGAAATAATTTTCCGGTTTTTTTTAAGATTATCAAAAGCGGAGGACCTGTAATCATTATCCTGATTCATTGGTTCAAACGCAGTTCCTATAGCCAGGTAGCTTATGGAAAAATTGCCTTGTTCCTGTAAGCCATAAGGATTAATAGTCCCTGTACTATCTGCCACATAAAATTCAGTAGAATTTTTCGAATAGGCTCTTGTAGCTGTCAGGTTAATTTTAAAACCCTGAAAAGGTTCAAAAGTAGCTCTTGCGTTAATATTGTCAGTATGAGAAAAAATATAAGGACTGCTCAGATTTTCGTCATTCGTGATCCAATTATTTGAAGCCGCTCTACTGGCAAAATTCTGATCCTGCCAGCCCATGATAAAGGGTATCCCGGGTGCTAAACCCATACCGGTTTGTGACATCCCCATATAACTGCTGTTTGGCAAAAACCCTGGCAGCTCACTTCCTTCTGTACGGGATACAGAAAGAGACAAGTTCTTAACTCCCATTAAAACCCTTGCAAAATTTTCTGCAATCAGGGTAAAAATACCATCCGATTTTTCGATTTCACCTTCAATCTTAACGGTAGAATTCTCCACGGTCTGTTCTGAAGTAAAAGCAACCTTCTTTTTATTAATTACCTTAAAATCACCTTTAATTCTTCTTCCTCTGCTGTCGAAAACTTGTACTTTCACATTTTCGGTCTGCAAACCATGATTAATCTGCTTTGGTACTTCCTCTTCAAAGTTTACCCCTTTTTCTTCGTAATTTACCGTCTCGGTTTTTTCCTGAGTTCTTCGGCCACCCCTGTATTTCTGATTGATTTTCTTCAGAAAGCCCACTTTATTATAAAGATTAACAAGATTCATTTGTCCGTTCAACTGGATCGTATTTGAATTTCTGATCGTGTTTCCCAGGTTAATATCACTTGAATCAGGTAACACAGGACCAGCCTCCCAGTTATAAGTGGCATTATAATTTGAAGAAACATTCACCCAATCGAGAAGAGGAATTTTATTAACAGGTAACCGATAAGAAGCATTCCATTTATGATTATACCTGGCATTTCTGCCTAAATTCCGAACATTAGTCCATACCGAATCCTTCCAGTTCTCATAACTTGCCGGATCAGATTTTTTATTCACCAATCCTTCAGGTTCATCAATTACAGCCCTGTTCTGGGCTTCAAATTTTATCTTTATCGATTGGGTAAGATCATATACAACTCTGTATTCGCGATCCCACAGGAAATTTTTATCAAAAGAAGGCAAATATTTTGTGTTGGGATTATTTATACTTCGGAATTTTGTCGCATTATAACGTCGATCAAACCCTGTTTTAAATACAATAGAAGAGGGGTAATAATTAAAATTAAAATCTTTAATCAACCGCAGCCATTTTGAATCGAAAATTCCTCCCACACCTTTAAAAGGATGAATTGTTTTGGGGCGGGTGTTAAATGTATAATTCAATCCTCCCTTAAATTCTTTGGTAAGATCATATTCTGTATTAATATTTCTCATAAACAACTCGTTATAAGAATAATTAAGAGAGAAGTTCGAAAGGTCATATATTTTGGGTTTCCCCTGATTTTTGGGTTGGACATGAATATTCGTAAAATTAAGGCTTTTTCGCATCGTATAATCTTGCGCCATGTATTTGATCGAATCTTCTGCAGTCTTATCTTCTGCAGCATCAAGGGCATCCTCGAGAAGAATATCAGGATTCAGCGGATTATACTGAGGGGTCACAAATCTCTCAGAAAATCCAAAATACATGGGGATATGGACACCAGATTCTTTTGAGAAAAATTTCCCTAAATTAAAATTAGCAGAAAGGTCATATTGCGAAACGGTCTCCTTGCTTCTCTCGTTCACTTTTTTGTCGATACTTCCAAAACCCGGAGTACTCATGTTACCCGACAAATTTACATTTCCAAAATCGGCCAGCTGAGTTGTAATCCTGCCACGAGCAGCCCATCCTCCTTCTTCTTTAAAATCAGTAAGTCTCAATTCATTCAGCCATATTTCGCCCGATTTGATCATACCGTCATCTCCGGATAAGATATTGCCCTGTTTGTTGGGATTTCTAATACCAAGCATAATGGTTCTGATATCACTCAAATTAGGATTACCACAAACACTGATCCGTGCATCGCCTTTTAAAATGCTATAAACAGTATTCACCGATATATTTGAGCCTTCCTGCTGCATGGCTTTATTTCGATTCAGTTTCAGGTCTGGCAAATCATCCAGTTGTATAATCATTTCATTTGGCCACACGCTTCTGCGATCATCTTCAATGTCATTATTGTAAGTTCCGGGCGAAGTAACTTTTAAAGGTATTTCGTACTCGTAATAATTGTCTCTGTAATCGGTTCCTATTCTAATAAAAGCTGTCAGATCGTTATCTTCCAGAATTTTTTCTTCCAATGCTTCGGCATGGGCAAACATTTTTAATTTCTTATACTGCCGAACATCCAGTTGTACATTTTTGAATACCGCCCGGGCATCCCCATCTTCCAGATTTTCAACTTTGAGTACAATGGCCTGTTCGTTCAATTGTCTTAACTGCGGATTTGTCGGATCCACTACCCTGTCTATTTCAGGAGGCAATACGTAATTAACCGGCTTCTTACTGGCGTTTTCTTCAATATTCACAGAGGATATATTAAGGACACCATTGCTGTATTCAGGAGCGGAAGTACTCTCACCTGCCTGATTCAAAGCTTTTGTATATTTTCTCCATTCCCCTCTGACAAGGTTCAGCTTTGCGAAACGCAAAATAACGGAATCCTCAAATCCCCGTAAAAACATTCTCATGAATCGAATGGATTGGTAATCTCTTATATTTCCTATTGTTTTGTCCGGGTCTCTTACCGGAATCTTGAACTGGTACCATGAAACAGTGGAATTTTCACCATTGGCAAACTTTACACTTCTGGTTATTTTATCAGTTATGTAATTCTGCCCTACATTCATTTCGTTGGGGTCTAAATCTACTTCATACTGATAATAATTTTCATTTTCAGCCAGGGTATTATCCTGATTGATATCTTCCACATCGGGGTTATTTTTTCCTGTTGTTGGATAAGGTTCGGGCGACTGGGCATCAGTTGGGGAATTTCCCTCGAGACCGTTATATTTTTTATAGCGCTGAATAATTCCCAATTGCTGATCATCGTAATCAGAGCCTCTGTAATAATGGTAGTTGTCATTAGAGGGATCGACTTCATCAGCATTATTTCCAAACAATCTTTGATAGGTTTGGGGAGAAAGCACATTTTGCAGTGTATCCAGATACCAATCAAAAAAACTTGCTTCATCTGCATCTTCTAAACCATCCAGTCCAATATCCTGGTACTGCCTGGCTTCCGGATCATTGGCAAAAGCATTTACCATAGACTGGGTAACAGCAACACGACCCCAACTGGTGGTATCAACCATATCGACTTCGCCAGTTGCAGGCAACCCATTTTCAAAAGCTTTTCTTGAATCTTTAAGGATATCTTCAGACACATTCCCTAAATTAAAATACAACTTTCCTTCATTTGTTTTAGAAGTATCATAAACAAAAGGGTCCATCATCCAAAATTCTATATATTCCACATTTGATTCTTCAAAATTGGTAGTGGTAATTTCCCTCATAACTCCTCCCCACCTGGATTCGGGCACCTTTAATGAACCATCTCCATTTAAACCGTTTGAAAAACCTAATACTCCATTTGGTTTATACTCATAATTATAAGGTCCTTTTTCATCCGGGAAATAAGCAAGATTGAGTACCTGGATAGCAGCCGGAACATCATTCGGGTTGTCCTTATTGGGGAATAATTCTTCTTCGTATATTTCTCGCACAAAATGGTTTGATCGTTGGTCGGGATTGCTTTTTAAATGTTGTGGCATGCTGGAGTTACTCTCCCTCAGAAATAAAGGATCTATATGAAACCAGGCCAGTTTGGCGCGGTTAAAATTATAAAGCAGGGTATCGGTCAGCTGAGCTTCAGGAAACAAATCTGATTGGCCCTGGGGTGTGCTGGCCAGGACCCATGCTGCGGGTTGTTTCATGTCAATGGACGTTTCGCTTCCCTCGAAATCATCTATATAAGCAATCCCTTCTTTTTCAATAGCCCTGGAATGTCCTGGTATTAAATGTGCGAATTCACCATCGAACATAATACTGGATTTTTCCTTTGTTTCCAGGAAAGGCAATTTATCAACCAAATCGGTTATAAATTTTGATTCTGTTCTATATGAGCCATTCAGACCTAAAATAGTATTGGAGATTGGCTCATTCCCTACGGTAACTTTCTTGGTTAAAGGACGTTCTGTTAAATTTAAAACAGTAGCCCCTACATTAAAATCTTCTGAAAAATCATAATTGAAATGAGAGCCGATGAGGGTTTTCATCTGCATGTTATATGTTGACTGGCTCTCCAGCGATATTGAAATGGGGGTTTTAGATTCCAGCAGGCCTTCATTTAAAATTTTCACACGTCCCAAATTATAATCCACTGTATAATCAACATTTTCTGTGAGTTTTCTTCCTCCTGCAGTAACCACTACCGATCCCTCAGGTATATTCATTGCATTCAGTGGGATTTCCGAGCTGGAGGCAGATTGGAATTCTCCTGTGAGTTTAAATTTATTTTTTTCAGCAATCTGCCGGGCAATAGTAAGAGTAGAATCATATAATTCTTCAAAAACGTACCTGTCGGCAATATTATCATTTTTGAACTGTTGTCTCAAATAACGACCAAAAGGTTGTACCACGGGAAAAATTATTTTTCCGTTGCTCTGATCAATGGTAATGCCATCTATAAAGTCGAATCTTCCATCAGGTGAGGCATCGTTCTGTGAGTTCACATTATCGAGGTTTAATACACGCAGCAGAAGTTCAC
>CAZWHH010000218.1:0-5077 GCA_964633615.1 uncultured Bacteroidales bacterium
TGCTCTTCTTTAACTCCCTGAAGCACATTCTCAATCATCCGCTCTGCTTCTTCCTTTTTCACATTCATTCGGGAGATCAGGGCCTGCATCTGGACGATTATTTCCTGCTTTTCCAGTGGTTCTTCTTCGCTGAGGTAACCTTTGTCAATGAAATAGGCTTCAAGCTCATTGATTTTTGCTTTACTAAATCGTGGAACTTCATGATCCCTTAAAGCTGTTATTAATTTGGCCGGATTTTTGCCAACCTCATTTAGCTTGTTATTCACCGCGTCAATAAAATTAGAAGAAACAGCACCTGAATCTTCAAGCGTTTCCCTGTCCACCGGAATATTTCTTCCCTGCCTGTAGAGTTCCTGAAAGCGCCTGAGCAATTCAGCTTTTTCTCTTAATTTTTGCACGATATTCTCGTTAACACCTTCTATGGTGCCACTGCTTTCCAGGAAATTATTCAACTGACCCCAGTATTTTATTCCGTTTACCAAACAACTGTAAATTAGTACCGGTTCTTCCAGCAGGTACCAGAGATGAATTTGTTCCACTTCATTGGTAAGAAGGTTAAAACCGGGTATATCCAACACTTTTCCATACTCTTCATGGTTCATTTTTTGTGGCTTAGGCACATTGCTTTGCTTAAGTTCAAAGGCACTGAATGGTAGTTCTTCGCTTTCGTACGGGAAAGTTTCATTATTTGCCCCGGTTATTTCAAATATTTTGTAAGAGATGTCACTTTCAGAACCGAGGTGTGCTTTCCATTTGGCTACTTCATCTGCCTGGGCAGTAAAATAGAACACCTGGCGTCCATCTCTGCTGATTTCCACGAGTGCATCAATGATTGCCTTTGCTCTTACATCGTCGCTGTTGGCCAGCAGTTCGTCTGCCATAACAGGCAGCTTGATGGCTGATTCCTGTGTTTCGATATAGGCCAGTCGCACAGCAAGCAACAGTTGAATTCGTGTACCGGTGGAGAGTTCTTCCAGATATTGCCCCTGGTTCAGTACAGTATCAAGAGCCTTGAATACTGGGTCCCCGTTTTCTTCCAGTCGCAATTGATATCGTCCGCGGGTAATCCGGTTCAACAATTCATTGGCGCGCCTGAAGACCGGGGTTTGGTTTTGTTCTTTTGTTTCCTCTTTTAAATGGTCTACTAGCAAGCTGCCGGTGATGGATAAGAGATTGCTCTCGTACAAATCTCTCAGTTCCAGAAGCCTTTGTTCTTTCTCTTTTAGCGCCTTTTCCAGTTCGCTCTGGCTTTTAGCAGTATTAATCCGGGTTTCAATTCGTGTGATCTCTTCACTAACCTTTTCCAACTGATCAGCCTTTTCTTTATTTTTTCTGATTTTTTCATCCACCTCGTCCGGACTGAAAAATACAATTTCATGTTGATGATCCTGGTAAAGCGAATGCCCTTCCATGCGGGTCTGTTTTTCTTTCAGACTGCTTTGTTTATTCTGGTATTTTTGTTTTACTTTTTTATATTCTTCCAGCTTTTCTACAAACTCCCTTACTTTCTCTTTTTCTCCATCGGGCAATTCAAGTTTTTGATAAATGCGTTGAAGCTTTTGGTTTTTCGCTTCAATATGCTTTTGGTTTTTCGCTATATTTCCCTTTTTGCTGTCGATCTCTTTGGTGTTTTCCCTTCGAACCTCCTCCTCATTTTTCAATTTCTTATATATTGCCTTTGCTTCAGCAGCATCCTTAGCCTGCTTTGCATGGCTTTCCTGGAACAAGCTGTTTATTTGCTCCAATAATTGAGCATGTCTTTGTTGCACATCTTTTTTTTCTGCTTTAAATTTTTCTGTTTCGGCATGCTTCTTTTGCCAGTCTATAACATGAATAAGAAAATAATGCAGTCCGCTGTAGCTTCTTATATCTTCCGCCGGAAGATCAGGCGCTGCTTTTAATTTATTTTCCCATTCCTGGTGGACTGTGTTCACTTCATCGAGCCTTGCTTCCAGTTGTTTTCGCTCTTCCCTGAACTGCTCAATTTGTTGATTGATTTTGTTTCTGTAACTCGCCTCACCCAATTTTTTAGAGAGAAGATCCAGGGTGTTTGTAACCTGTTCAACATTCCAGTCTGCCGGTTGCTCAAGACCTGTGTCGAGGTAATCCTGTTTACGGATTGAAACGTGACCGGTTGATTTGCTCTGTAACCCTAAGAAAACAAAGGTTGCGATCAGAATAAGACCCAACAGGCCAATAGCTCCAAGAAACATTGTTAACACAGCGGTTAAAACTCCGGCCCCGGCTATACTCCAAAGCCATTTAGCGGATATTCCCGATTGGGTTTGCTGACTGAGCCAGTTGCCCAGTGCTTTTATACCTTCTTTCAGTTTGTCGGAATCTTCATTTGTCTGGGTTTCCGATTCCTGTTGCAATTTGTTAATTTCTGTCTCAAGGAACTGTTTCTCACTGTATGTTTTGGTGGCTTTATCAAGGAACTCCTGTAAATTACTGACATCCTTCAGGTGAATGCCTTTCCAAGTCTCCGGGTCCAGAGAGGCCCCGATATTTTTTAGTATTTCCTCTTCTTCCTTGGTTGTTCCTGCTATTTTCTCTTCTTTATCTTTTATTTTTCCCTCAGTATCTTCTAATTGCTTCGTTTTTGTTTCCAGCTCATCCAATGTTTTATTATCGACACCTTCTTGCGGGATGCTCAATCCCGAAAGTTCCTGTTTGCATTCTTCAATTTTCTGTTGTGCCTCCTCTGTTTCACTCCGGGCCTCATTGATTTCTTTTTCCAGTCCCTCCACATTTTCAAATTCTTCTCCATTCACCTTTTCCATTACACCCGGGAAGACTTCATATTGTTCTTTCGATTCCCGGAATGCTTGTTTTTGCTCCAGCCATTCCTTAACCATTAAATAGAGCTCTTTCTTTTTAGCAGCGTCTTTTGCTTTTTTCTTTTCTCTGTATAGTTCCTGAAGGCTTTCTTCTTCCTTTTTCAGATCCAGCTGTTCTTTGCTAATCTTATTGTATTCCTGAAGCGCTTTCTCATAATTTTTATACTGAGAAATATTCTTTTTAAATGTGGCATCTTCGTATCCCAGTTGATTTTTCGCCTGGTCGAGATCGTAACCTCCGATGGATTCACGTATGATCTGACGAGCCAGGTCATGCTCATTGTGATTGACCAACTCATGTAAAGCCAGCATATAACGCTCCTGGGTCTCAACAGAAGGGAGGCCGGTAATTTGATCATCCATTCCTTCCCGTTGTACCTGTATGTGGTTTGAATCGATATTGATCTGCCAGTTTTCCCTGTCAAGCTCTACAATGCTTTGTGCCTGCATTCTTTCGGTGTTGTTCCTGCTGATAATTTTTTGAATCATGCGCGCAGTAGAACTTTTACCCGAAGCATTTGGACCGGCAATAATGTTGATATGGGGAGAAATTTCTTTATAGTCTTTCAAACCCCCGGGCAATCCGGGCATTTTCTTTACGGATAATTCTTTGAATATGAAAGGTATCTTCTGCATGGCTTATTGTTGCTGTTTCTGTTGATTGATTAATGTATTCAGAAGCTGATTACACTCCTTCAGGATGTATTCCCGGGCCAGTTGATCATTGGGCTCAGGCAAAAGTTCCTCATTTTTCAGCGGGGCATAAGTACTTGTTTTTTTTACTTTTTGCTGTCTCTTTTTCCACTTTTCTGCTAAATGATCAATAAAAGGAGTTGTTTCTTTTTTCTCAAGTGCAATAATGCTTTCTGCCAGTTTTCCGGCCGGCGATTTTTCCCCGGCCAGTGCTTCCAGGTTTTCTACCGCAGGCTGTACCTTATTTGTAACTTTCCTGATGATAGTTATCGTCCCGGTTTCCAGTTCATGTTGATAATCTTCAATGGCCCTTGCAGACCATGTATCCAATTCTTCTACTTCAGTGGAATTTCCTTTCAGTTCAATATCGAAAATAAGGTACCTGGTCTTTTCCAGTTCATCCAATAGTTCCTGTCCCCGCTGAAAAAGTGCAGAAGTAATCTTTTCTCTGAGTGTGGTTTCATCATCTGTTGGTTCTATGTCTACGGGCAGGCTCTCGTAACGGACAGGAGAGAGAGGAATTTGACTAACCCGCAGATTATTTTTCCCTTCCACTTCCAGGAGCAAAGGCCCATGCACACCCTGTTCACCTGAATTCAGGGCATGAGGCGAACCCGGATAAGCGATAAAAGGTTTTTCTTTGTTTAGATTCGAAGGTTTATGAATATGTCCCAGGATCCATGCATCGATTCCTGTATTTTTCAACTTGTTGGTTTCAACAGGTGCGTATCTGCTATCAGGTGTATCTGCTTCACAGTGAAGCAGACCAATGGTGATTTCGTTTGGGTCTTTTTCAAGCATATCAAACTCTTTCAGCGGATCTTCCTGGATATGCTGTTTTTGGAAAGACCAGCCCACAAACTGAATTGTACCCTCCTCTCCCTGGTAGCGCTTTTTTTCCCATTTACCGTCTTTCCCAAGGAGGTGCACATTATCGTACCGGTTATTCTTTGTGATCTCCGCCAGCACACCGTAATCGTGGTTTCCGGTGACCAGGTAAACGGCAATCCCGTGTTTGTTCAGCTTGTCAAACCCCGACTGAAGGGGGCCTATGGCTTCGAAATAGCGGTTATCCTTGTCGATGATGTCACCCGGGAGGACAAGAATATTTATGCTGTTTTGTATGGACCAGTCTACTAAACGTTGCCAGGTATATTTGGTGGAACCTTCCCTTTCCTCTGTGGGAACGGCAGACGATCTTCGTCCAAGGTGTAAATCCGCTGTAGCTAATATTTTTATTGGCATATAGGGTTTGTTTTATTGCTCTAATTCAGCATTGAATTTAATAATTTTCTCATGAAGAATATAATTTGAAATACCTATCTTTTTGTTTTTTTATGAACAATGATTGGAGTTCTCGTTTTTCTTATGCTTTTTTTTCTAATCACACAACTCTCTTTACCTATCCAATAGCCAATTTATATCTAAGATCCGATATTTATAAATTACCACCCATTGATATTTTAGAAAGTTGTAAGAGCCTTTTATCCCTTTTTTTCTTGATAAAAAAAGGAGAAAAAATCAAGACCAAATTAAGCTACCCA
>CAZWHH010000219.1:0-5065 GCA_964633615.1 uncultured Bacteroidales bacterium
ATACAAGCAACATTTTCCATGTAGCTCCTATGGAAATAGTATTTACAGTAGATTCAGTACTCTGTTCCGGCGACTCAACAGGCCTAATAGCTGCTGAGGTTGTTGGGGGTATTTCACCTTATACTTATCAGTGGACAAGTCTGCCTGCAAATGATACATTGCGTATTGTTGAAGATACGGCAGCTGTATCTGATACTTTGAAAGACGTATGGGCAGGAGAATTTGTTTTGAATGTGATTGATGGAACTGGTATTAATGTTCGTGATACAGCAACAGTTTATGAACCCATGCCACTGTCGATTACCGGAATAAGCCCAGATAGTGCTGTCGCATGTTACAATGTAAAAGATACATTTGTTGTGAATATAACCGGAGGAACACAACCCTATACTGTAACATGGTATGACCTTGCCGATATGAGTGTTGAATCCTCAATGGATACAGCATTTATTGAAGCAGGAGATTATCGCATTACTGTGTTTGATAATAATAATTGTTATTATGAGGATGATGTTACCATAACCGAACCTGATCCCATAAGTATTGATTCACTTACACCCTACTCTACAGATTCATTAAAAGTCTGGGCAAGCGGAGGGAATGGATTGTTGGATATCGCACTTCACTACTTAAATAATCAGGGAAATACAGATACTATTTATTATCCTGATGAAACCTATATGAGTATGTACCAGGCCACTTTTGCACAGTTTGATACCCTTGAATCGGGTACTTATATGATTATTGCAAATGACAGTCTGGGATGCGAACCTGATACACTTACGGTTTCTATTCCTCTTGATTTGAATATTTCTATTGTAGAAGAAATCTCCTGTCCGGGATATACCGATGGTTCAATTAGGGTAGAAGTGGAAAGAGGATTTGCTCCTTACACTTATGAATGGTTCTATGAAGGCAATCCTTTCGAAACTCATAATTCTTATAGTAAACGAGATACGATTTTTGATCTTGCTGCTGGAAATTATTCTGTCAGAGTGACCGATTCATTAGGTATCTCAGCTACAATTGCAATAGAGTTACCTGAAGGAGATCCAATCATTGCCAATCCGGTAATTTTAGATTCTGCTCAATGTAATCAATTACTTTATGGGAATGATATTGGAAGAATCAAATTAGATCCCTATGGAGGTAAACCTTATATTGATGAAACTGTATCGCCTCCTGATACATTCTATTTCTATACCTGGGGAAGCCTTGATAATGGAGAAATCATGATGGATTCAGTTCCCAAACACGATAGTCTGGTAGATCTCTCATCAGGAAACTATTTTGTGACCATATATGATAGCCAGGGATGTTATACTACTGAAAATATAACCATACATGGCGATGAGAATTATGATATTGATCTTGCAGTAGAACCTCCGGATTATCGTGAGTTGTGTCTTGGGGATTCCTTATTCCTGATAGCTGATCATATTTCATCGAATGCAGATTCAGTTATGTGGAATCCAATAGATGATGACTTCTATCCTCTTGATGAATTGGATACAATTGATTTACAACCTGAATATTCTCAAGACTATATTTTGATAGCGAGAAAAGGACGTTGTGCAAATGCTGATACCCTACAGGTCAAACTTCATCCTTCGTTGAGGTTTAGAATTGATGAGAGAGATGATAAGCAGGATGGAAAAATTAAAGTCCTGGAAACCCAGGATTCTTATGAGATCCCACTGATATTAGAAAACGATACAGTGCAGGCATCATTCGATTGGTATCCTGAGGCTTACTTTGATAAAAATACGAATTATTTGTCACCGGATAATACAATGGATATAGCTAAGTTAAAGTCTGACAATATTGCTGAACAAAAAATAAGGGTTATTGCTACAACGGTGTTTGGGTGTCATGAGTCCGACTCAGCTACTGTAATTGTAGTACCTAATGTAGAACCATTAGATGCTTTTACTCCCAATGGCGATGGTCATAACGACAAGTGGCTGATCAGGTATGCTGAAACTTATCCTGAACTGGAAGTTGCTGTGTTCAACCGATGGGGGGTTGAAGTATATAGAAGAAAACCTTATACTAATGAAAATGGGTGGAATGGTAAAAACTCCAATGGTAAAGATTTACCATCCGGAACCTATTACTATTTGATTGATACTCATGAAACAGGTGTAAGAGCCTTAACTGGAACAGTTACAATAATTAGATAAAAAGATCCCTTAGATGGGGTTCACCATGAGAACAAGCTGAATAATTAAAATTTTTACTCATGAAAACAAAAGTTATTATAATTATAGTTGGATTGTTGATAAGCATTCAGGTGGTTAATGCTCAACAAATGCCACAATATACGCAGTATATTTTTAATGACTACATTATCAATCCGGCAATTGCAGGAACCTCGAATTCGCTTCAGATTCGTGGATTTTCAAGACAACAATGGTTGGGAATTGAAGGGTCACCACAAACTTATAGTATAAGTGTTTATGGACCCACAAAAGAGGAACCCATGGGTTATGGGGGTTATATCTATAATGATTATACCGGACCAACCAGCCGGCTTGTTTTTAAGGGGTCTTATGCTTACAATATTTTTGTGAATGAGACAATGCGTTTATCTGGTGGATTATCGCTCGGGGGGATGCAATACAAATTTGATGGCACAGCAATTAACATGACTCCTGAATTAGAAGATGATCCTGCTATTGATGGAACAGTAAGATCTATGTTTATTCCCGATGCCAGTGCCGGCCTTTATTTATATTCTACAAGATTTTTTGTAAGTCTATCGGCGCATCAATTGATAGGGAATAAATTAAATAAGCTTGCAGCCGAACAGATCGGGATCAACAGGTTGAAGCAACATTATTATCTGGCAGGAGGTTATAACCTGATGCTTGATAAAGATTTTCTGCTACAACCGACTGTTCTTATAAGACAGATGTTTCCCTCAACTCCGCAGGCAGAAATTACGGCAAAAGTAGTTTACCAAAGAATGGTCTGGGGAGGACTGTCTTTTCGAACCAGTGATGCAGTATCAATTATGGCAGGTTATAAGCATGAAAACAGGTGGTACTTTGGAGCAGCTTATGATATAACATACTCAGAGTTACGACAATATTCAAGAGGGACTGTGGAAGTGCTGTTTGGATTTAAATTTAATGATATCAAATAATATTTGTTATATTTTCGTTTGTTATCTTAACTGTCTCTTTAAAGATTCTTTAATTTTGTAAAAAGGAAAGAATAAAGAGACAGTTTTTTAGTCTGTTATAAATATGAGAAAGTTTATCGTTATATCTTTTTTATTAGTGTTTGTTTTGGGATGTCAGGACAATGAGAAAAAAATTATACCACCCAGGGATATGAAACCTATTTTGGTTGAGATGCACATTTTTGATGGTATGATAGCTCATTCTGCATATCGTGAGAAGCTGGACAGTGTTGATACCCTGAGCTATGAAGAGGCCATATTGAATCAATACGGATACACCAAAGCTCAGTTTGATTCATCCATTAATTACTATTCCGGACATTTAAGAGATTTTGATAAAATATATCAGGAAGTCTTGAATGAGTTGAATCGAATGCAAGCTGAAACACAGGAAGAAAATAAAAAGACTTCAGAAAAAGAAGATAAAGGAGAAACGGGTAAACAAAAGGAGAAAAAGGGAGCACTCAAAAGGTAGATGAGAAGAATTTCTGCGAACTATATATTACCGGTTACTTCACAACCAATAAAAAATGGAATACTTGAGTTAGATGAGAACGGTTGTATTCATCAAATAATAGATCCCGGGAAAAATTTCAATGAAATAAGCAGATTGGAATTTTATAACGGTATTTTAATCCCTGGTTTTGTAAATACATATAGCCATTTAGAAATGTGCCTTTTAGATCAAGAGTTTACCCCCGGAATGCGGTCTGCCCAGATCAAAAATTTAATTATGAACCGCCAGGCGCATAAATCCACCGGGAGAATGGTTAAAGCTATAGAAGAAATAAGCCAGCTGATTGAAAAAGAAGGAACTGTGGCTGTTGGCGATCATTGTCTAAGTAATATCAGTTTCTCAGCAAAAAAGAACAGTTCGGTTTATTATTATACCTTCATAGAAGTGCCGGAAGGTGAAGGGAAACAAAAAGAATCCCATCTTCATGAATCCATCATGATGTATCAACAGTTGTTTAGTAAATATTCCCAGGAGGGAAACTTAACCCCACTTAGTTTTTATTCTTCTGATAATAAGTATTTTGATGAGATTATTAACAGCAATCCGGCTTCAGCCGTTTATTCTGTTTTTTACCCGGTGAGTAGAGGAGAAGATAAAGGATCTACCAAATTTAAAGATTTACCAGACAAGAGGAATTATTCTTTAATAGATTATATGTTGCCTTCTCAAAAGCTGCAAATTATTACTGAATGTTTTAATGATTCAGAAAATTTTAAAATTATTGATAAAGAGAGGGTTCATTTGTTTTATACTATATGTCCGAATGCAATTAAATCCGGGGGGAAAGCTTGTCCCGATATAAATTTCCTGATGAATCACAGGCATTCTTTTACCCTTGGAACCGGCCATAATGCTTTTAACAGGAAATTATCAATATTGGAAGAAATGAAATCTATGCAGTTTCTTATTCAGTCGCCGGTTTTTAATTATTTACTGGCAGGGGCAACTATTAACGGAGCTGCTTTACTGGGTCTGGATCATTCCCTCGGATCTCTTGAAACAGGAAAGTCTCCGGGTGTTAATCTGATACAGCCATTTGATTTTTCAGCATGGCGGTTGAAGGAAAACAGTTCAGTGATAAAACTGGTTTGAATACTATTTTTATTGACAGATAAATGTTTTTTCTCCTTTTACAATTAGAGATAAAGCCGGATCGGTTTTGTTTTTTTAATACCCAATTGTTTTGATGAATCCCCTGAAAACGGGCAGCCGGAAACAGAATTAGATATTAAAAGTCTGTATCAGGGTGAGGTTGATATCGTAAAATAGACTGTTTTAATGTATCTTTGTATGCCAAAATATGTTTTCTATGGCTACATTTTTATTTGATGAGATTATTTTTGGTCCCGTTAGCAGCAGAC
>CAZWHH010000220.1:0-5032 GCA_964633615.1 uncultured Bacteroidales bacterium
GAAACGGTGGGAAGGGCATTTTCTTAACAATTCCGACCACTCAAAATAATCCTGGTATTTTTCTCCTTCTTCTTCCTTGTTTTTTTTCACTTTTGACTCAATCAGTGCTTTTTTATAAAACAAACGTCGGATCTGTTCACGTGCTTTTTTGTTTTCACTGATCCATTCAGCTATAATATCCCTTGCACCCTGGAGCGCTTCCTCAATCGTTTTTACCTCATCAGAGAGGAATTCTTCTGCTTTTGATTCAGGATCAGGTTCATGTTGTTTCATGAGTATCCTGGCAAGAGGTTCCAGACCTTTCTCTCTTGCCTTTGTTGCCCTGGTCCGTTTCTTAGGTTTGTAAGGCAGGTAAATATCTTCCAGCTCCTGCAGGGTTTGCGCTTCGTTAATTTTCTTTTCCAGTTCCGGGGTTAACTTCTCCTGCTCAACAATTGTTTTAAGGATGGTTTCCCGCCTTTTTTCGAGCTCCTCCAGTCTTTCAAACTGTTCTTTTATATTTGCAATTTCAGTTTCATCCAGATTTCCTGTTTTTTCTTTTCTGTATCGACTTATAAAGGGGATGGTAGCTCCTTTATCCAGCATGTTTATTGTGTTCTCAACCTGCCATAATTTAAGATTCAGCCCAGTAGAAATGATTTGGTGGAATTCTTTTTTCATAAAAATTTTCTTTTCTAAATATCGAAGATAAGTAAGTTTTATTAAAAAACTCAAAAAAATTGCAACGTGGAATTTGAATTTTGCATTTCTTTAAGTAGAATCAGGAATCATCTTTATTCATATTTAAATGCAAAAAATTATAAAGTAACGGTAGTGCCGGGATTTTTTATCCTGAATAAGAATCATATTATTGAGAAGGTATACTTGGTTTATAAACAGGTCATCTTATATAATTTTCAGACTCTTTAATATGTTATAATTAAGAACCGGTAACTAAAATATGGGTATAAGAACTTTTTATATTATTCTGTTTTTTTGGGGATGCTTGCTAAGCTGTTCGCCTGTAAAAAATGCGGATTCTCAATTTCAGGCTCAGAAAGACAGGAATGAAATCATCTATGTCGCTAAACATGGCTGGCATACGGGAGTTATTATTAAAAAATCCTCGCTGGATACTTTGTTGCCTTTTCTAACCAGGAGGTTCCCGGAATCAAACTATCTGGATATTAGCTGGGGAGATAAAAAGTATTTTATGGCACCAGATGATAATGTTATGTTAGCTCTTCGCGCAGTCTTAATACCTACCCGATCTGTGGTTCGTGTAGTCAGTGTACCTTATGATCCGGAAAATTATTTTGCAGGTTCAGATGTCAGGGCTGTAGACATTCCTCGAAAAGATTTTTATCAGATGATAGATTATATTAGGAAAACTTTTGAGATAACCGATGGAACCAAATTGATCCCGGCTGGAAAAAAAGGGATCTATTTTCTCTCTGCCAGAAAATATTGGGGATTTAGAACATGCAATGAATGGACGGCCAGGGTTCTGAAAAAAGGAGGTCTTCGAATAATTCCTCTATTTTCACTTTCATCAGGTTCTCTTATGAAAAAGCTTCCTTCTGAGCCAAAAGATTAATTTTCGTTGCAATAAACCAATTATCAAAATAGCTTTAAAATTTTAGATTGGTTTCTTTTCAGATTATAGCCTGGAAAATTATGACTAATTTCGGGCAGCTTTAAAAAACTACTTTATGAGAAAAAATTTTTTCCCTGACAATATGAAAGTAGTATTGGCTGCCATTATCTGGGGTTCTTCCGGCGCTTTTATTAAGTATCTGGATTTATCTCCGGGATTGATTGCCTTTTTCAGGGTAGCTCTCCCAGTACTATTTTTTGGAGTATGGTTTTTAGTTAGAAAAGAAAAGATTTTTGGCAATGGAATAAAGATTCTTTTGATTGCTTCTTTGATTAATGCCGTGCGATTGTTTTTTTATTTCATTGGTTTTTTAAATGCCCCTATTGGCAATGCGGTTATTATCCTTTATACCTATCCCGTTTTAGCCGTTCTTTTCAGTCATTTTTTTCTGAAAGAACCCCTTCCTTTTTTTAATGTAATGTTATTAATTGTTGCTATGACAGGGGTTGTCCTGGTTTTTTCCGACAAACCCGTTCATTTTGGGAATGAAGTGTTTCTGGGCATGGCAGCGATGCTTTTTTCTGCTGCTTTAAATGCTGCCATGGTTGTGATTTTTAAGCATCAGTCCCCTAAATTTTCAGCTCCCCAAATCGTTTTCTTTCAAAACCTGGTGGGAGCATTGTGTTTTTTGCCCTTTTTCTTCATGGATTTTAATCAACTGACTTTGCATAAATTCTCGGTCGCTTCGTTTTATGCTGTTTTGGTTGGTGTAATAGGTTTCTGGTTATTTTTTCACGCCCTGAAAAAAGTTTTTGCTTCAACAGCTTCTTTTCTCACTTACATTGAAGTTATTAGTGGTATTTTATTCGGTATATTTTTATTTAATGAAGTCCTTACCTGGAATGAGATAGCAGGCGGCTCAATGATCATAGGGGCTTCTGTTTTGCTTAGGAAACGTTAATAAGGTAATAAGGTTTCTTTCCAGAGAGTTAAATTATTTTATCAGGGTTTTTTATAGAAAATAAGGTTTGCCCTTATAAAGCGCAATCTAAATTTTAATAGGCACCCAAATTCAATTTCTGTCAATATACTGTATTATCATTGCTTGTGAAATATGTTAGCCGTTCAGCGGCAACACCAGAAAAATTGCAATATCCCACACAATATGACTCACAATATTCATGAGCATCGATCTGTATTTCATGTACATCCAACCCCAGAATAAACCGCCCACCAGGGCAGCAAGAATTAAGATAAGATTTCCCGTTGCTACATGAATTAAGGTGTAAAGCAGTACACCTACTATGAAACCTTTTGCTTTTCCTAATGAGGCCGAGAAAGTTCCCTGTATATAACCACGCCACAGCAGTTCTTCTCCGGGGCCAATAACTATCAGCATCAGCAATCCTATTCGCAGGTTCTCTGCTTCACCTTTGAATCCATACACATGGCTAATGTCTTTCCCTGCAAAATCAAACAACCATCGTACTAAACTATTTCCAATAAAAAAGACAGCGTATAAAATAGCAGCAGAAATCAATCCGAAGGCCAATTTTCTCATGATTTTACGCCTGAAATCTTCTGACAATTCTTTTTTGAAGGTTTTGTCGTTAAAATAACCCAGGCTGATCAGAACGACCAAATTGCCTGTCATCCACCACCAAAAATCGAAAACGCCAAAAGATCTGAAAATAAACATTGGCGTGAACATTATAATCGCCAGTGCCAGGATAATAAAAAATACAGGATTATGATTTGTACCTTTTCTTTGCATAAAAAGTTATAAGATAGCGTTTAAAGTCAGGTCAAGTATTAATGCCACAGAGCATAATATTCCGAATGTAAGATTGAGTTTGGCTGTCGCACCGTCAAGCGCAACAAAATCCATGGGTTTTTCCGGCTTGTCTCTTTTTAATGCTTTTTTCCATAACTTAAAAGCTATAGGTAAGGCCAGGAGTGTTATTAGAAAAGTGTAAGGCATGGCGGTTGCTTCCGGCGTGAATAAATGAGGGATTAAAATGAGCCCCAGTACCATAACAAATGGCCCATAAATTAGAACACCATAGTATCTCAGTGATTTTTTATCTCCCAACAGCGAAGCGATGGTGATTATGTTGCATGATTTATCGGATTTAATATCGCGCCAATTGTTGGCATGAAGAATGGCAATAACCAAAGTAGCCATAGGAATTGACCAGATTACAGGAATCCAGCTTAATTCTCCGGCCTGAACATACCATGCACCTAAAGCTCCTAATATTCCAAAGTCCATAAATACAGCCAGGTCCCCCAGTGCATTGTACTTCAGAGAAATTCGTGTTCCGGTAGTATAAAATATTCCAATCAGTAAACCTGACACACCTATTGCCAGTAGCCAGAAACCTACCAGCCATGTTAATACAAGTCCAATCGCGGCGCCAATTGTAAAAAGAATTATAGAGGCTTTTTTTGCTTCTTTGAGGGAAATTATTTTTCTCACAACACCACCGCTAACAGGATTAGGCTCTTTGTCTAACCCCCGTTTAAAATCATGAATGTCGCTGATGATGTTTGATGCCCCGTGAAGAATAAACATTCCTGTAAAAGCCATAAGAAAATACCATATGTTGAAGCTCGCCTCTCCGTAAACTACGGCAAGAACAGTTCCAAAGATTACAGGCATTGTAGAAGCAGGAAGAGAAAATGGGCGGATGGAAATCCACCATTTCTTTAAAAATGAAACTTTTTGATTGTTTTCCATATAAGGCATCATATTGTTTGGGATGTAAAAGTAATTTTTTTTATCTATTTTTGAGAAATTGAGCATCTTATTCATAAAAAATCCTGAATTGCTTTAAAGGTTTTATTTTCAAAATATTTATAATATGTCCAAAATACGAAAAGACCATGAATTGCCAGAATCCATATCTGAATGGGGGTGGAGATATCATCATATGGGGATTCCCACCAGGCAAAAAATGAAAGAAGAAAAATATATTCCGCACCTGAAATTTTATGTTTCCGGATTTAGTGAAAGTCCATTTGGAATTGAATGGATGAGGTTTGATCCTGATTGTCCGCTGCCGGAAATAGTTAAAAACATTCCTCATATCGCTTTTGAGGTAGATGACCTGGATTATGAACTGGAAAAAAGGAAGCCAAATATTCTCATTCCTCCTAATCCACCCTCAGAAGGAGTGCGTGTGGCCATGATTGAACACAATGGAGCTCCTGTTGAGTTACTGGAATTTGAAAAGTAAAAAATAAATATAATACATCAGTCAATTTCTTTCCTTTTATCATATTTTACCGTATCTTGAACAGATGATATAATGTATTAATGTAAAATAAATATCCTGTTTGATTTGTACCACGTAATTAATATAGGATGCTTTTGTTAATATATGTTTCTATAAATGAACGTTCATAATCATTCACATAATGATATTGAAAAGTATATCCGGGAAATTGAATCCC
>CAZWHH010000221.1:0-3773 GCA_964633615.1 uncultured Bacteroidales bacterium
ATTTATGGCCCAGGAAGATCTTTTCAAAAAAATTATTGCACACGCGAAAGAATACGGTTTTATTTTTCCTTCAACCGAAATATACGATGGGTTAAGTGCCGTGTATGATTATGGACAAAATGGCGCTCAGCTTAAAGAAAACATTAAGAGGTACTGGCTGGATTCAATGGTCAAGCTCAATGAAAACATTGTACCCCTTGATGCAGCTATTTTTATGCACCCAAAAACCTGGGAAGCTTCCGGACACCTGAGTGCCTTCAACGATCCCCTGATCGATAATAAAGATTCTCAAAAACGTTATCGTGCCGATGAACTGGTGGAAGATTATATGGAGAAGCAGCAGGGAAAAATTGACAAAGAGGTAAAAAAGGCCCGTAAGAAATTTGGAGAGGCGTTTGATGAGGAGCAGTTTCTTTCCACCAATCCGCGAGTACAGAAATACCAGGAAAAAATTGACCAAACCAGGGATCGAATGGTGAAGGCTTTGGAGAATGATGATCTGGAGGATCTTAAAAAATTAATCGAAGACTGCGACATTGCCGATCCGGTATCGGGTTCAAAAAACTGGACAGACGTCCGCCAGTTCAATCTTATGTTCGACACCAAACTGGGCTCGGTAAGTGACGACAGCAACAAAATCTATCTCCGCCCGGAAACGGCACAGGGTATTTTTGTGAATTACCTCAACGTGCAAAAAACAGGGCGCATGAAACTACCATTCGGTATTGCCCAAATTGGAAAAGCTTTTCGAAATGAAATCGTGGCCCGTCAGTTCATTTTTCGTATGAGGGAATTTGAGCAAATGGAAATGCAATATTTTGTAAGACCCGGAGAAGAACAAAAATGGTTTGAGCACTGGAAGGAACTCCGTGTGAAATGGCACAATGCCCTGGGAATCGATGAGAATAAATTCCGGCTCCACGAGCACGATAAGCTGGCTCATTACGCCAACATGGCTTACGATATTGAATTTGAATTTCCTTTTGGCTTTAAAGAGCTGGAAGGGATTCATTCCAGAACAGACTTTGATCTTTCTCAACACCAGAAATTTTCAGGAAAGAAAATCCAGTATTTCGATCCGGAACAAGATAAAAGTTATGTGCCTTACGTGGTGGAAACGTCAATAGGTCTCGACAGAATGTTTTTGGCCCTGCTGACTGCTGCTTATCATGAAGAGGAAGTTCCTAAAGACAATGGAAAATCAGAACAGCGCGTTGTCCTTAAACTACCACCAGCTTTAGCTCCGATACAGATGGCCGTACTCCCGCTGGTTAAAAAAGATGGATTGCCCGAGAAAGCCCGAAAAATTATTGACGGGCTGAAACTGGATTTTATCTGCCAGTACGAAGAAAAGGACAGCATCGGCAAGCGATACAGACGTCAGGATGCCATCGGCACGCCCTATTGCATCACCATTGATCACCAAACCCTGGAAGATGACACAGTAACCATCAGAGACCGGGATACGATGGAGCAGGAGAGGGTTGCTGTTGAAAAACTTTCCGAAATACTGGATAAGAAAGTGAATATGAGGTATTTGTTGAAACAGTTGATATAAAAGCTCCCTTATGGCAGAGCAATCCAAGAAAGTGCTGATCATTACTTATTATTGGCCCCCCGGATCGGGACCAGGAGTGCAACGTTTTTTAAAAATGTCAAAATTCTTGCCGCAACTGGGGTGGAAACCTGTTGTGCTTACCGTAAAAAACGGGAGTTATCCCTCTTATGATGAAACGCTGCTGGAAGAAATTCCGGATGAGTTGTCCACTTACCGCACTAAAACCATTGAACCTTTTACCATTTATAATAGGTTAACCGGGGGAAAAGGGAAAAAGATCGGTGTTGGAATGATCGGAATGCATCATAAAAAAAGCCTGGCCAAGAAAATTTCTCTTTATATACGAGCCAATTATTTTTTCCCTGATGCCCGCAAAGGATGGATCCCGTTTGCCTATAAAAAGGCTTTGAAGATCATTCGAAATGAGAAGATTGATGTAGTGGTAACAACTGGTCCGCCTCATAGTTCTCATATAATTGGTTTGAAACTGAAAAGGAAGCTGGGGATACCCTGGTTAGTGGACATGAGAGATCCCTGGGTTAATAATTTTTTTAACATGTCTTTGCCCAGAACAAATCGTACAATCAGAAAAGAGAAAAAATATGAAGACCTGATTCTTAGTAAGGCTGACAGTGTAACAACAGTTAGTCAAGGACTAAGAAATGAGTTTGCAGATCGGAATAGTAAAACAGAAGTGATTTATAATGGGTATGATGCGGAAGATATTCCGGAACCTTCCCGGAATAAACAATCTGAGTTTTTGCTTTCTTATGTGGGAAATATGAAGCCTAATCAGAATATTCATGCTTTATGGGAAGCGATTAGTGAATTGAAAGAAGAGATTTCTGATTTTTCAGATTATTTCCGTATTAATTTGACAGGCAACCTGGATGAAGGAATAAAAGAGGAGTTCAGGCAGTTAAACTTGTTGGAAATGAGCCGGATTAATCCATTTGTTCCTCATAAAGAAGCTACCAGGATCATGGATCGTTCCGGTCTCTTGCTTTTTATCGTGCCTCAGGCCAGGAGTAACAAAATGATCATTACAGGGAAGTTATTTGAATATATCGCCACTCGTTCACCCGTGCTTCCTGTTGGACCAACAGATGGGAATGCTGCTGCAATTTTAAGAGAATCCAACAGAGAAGATATGATTGAATATTCGGATAAAGAAAAAATCAAAGAGTTGATCGTTCATTACTTCAATAAGTGGAAGGAAGATGGATTTGTTAACTTTAAACATCCTGCATCAAATACACGGAATTTCAGTCGTTTTGCCAGCACAGAGAAATTGGCTGCCATATTAAAAGATTTAGCTTATGACCACTGAAAGAATTGATTTGTCTGCATATAAAGAAGATAATAGCTTTTATAAGCCTTTTAAGCTGCTGATAACTATAAAAAGCTTTGACCTGAAGGCCATTCGGGAGCGATATCTGAAAAATAAAAATAAAAAATCTAACCGGACAGGAAGTGTGAATCGTAGAGAAACGGCTATGGGGGGAATTGCTGAAGTAACTATAAAAAACGGGTACATTGAAAACCTGGAAATTTTGGCAAAAATGCCTGAACCGAGAGGAGTTGATAGTACAGAGGAAGTTACCGCCTTCTCATCCGAGGACAAAGTGCATGTTGTGAATGAGAAAACCTTAAAAACAATTACGAATCCCTGGTTTAGTTATATTCATACAGTTGATATTGATAAAAATTCTAAAAACCGGCTTTTAGTCAGCTCATCGGGTTTTGACTGTATTTTTGAATACAGGATTGACGAGCAACAACAATTGTTTGAATGGTTTGCCTGGGAAAATGGTTTTGAACAGGGTTTAGATCCTGAAACAGGAGCAGAACTGTTCCTTACACGCAACAAGGAAACGGCAGCTCAGTACAAAGCGAGTGGCAAAAAATGCTTGTTTATATCCGATCCGGCAAACCAGGTGCTTCCTACAGCCAAGCGGGCAGCATTCATAAATTCTGTTGTTTATGATCCAATAAATGAAAACAATATCATTGCTACATTTTTTCATGAGGGGGCTGTTTATCAGATGAACAAACAAACCGGGGAAGCCACCCGGGTATTAAAAGGACTGAACAACCCGCATGGGGGGATGAAGAACGGGAAGAACGATTTTATGGCAACAAGTACACGAAGTGGTGAAATTGTTACCGGCAACCTGGATTCGGAAAAAAGATTTTGGTTTGAGAATCTTGAGGG
>CAZWHH010000221.1:3873-5013 GCA_964633615.1 uncultured Bacteroidales bacterium
ATCAATTTGTTCAAAGTCCCGCCCGAGGAAAATTCCGCGTCGTCGGGGTGGGGGGCGAGGATAAGGATATTGTTGTAATTCATAGGACGTATTTTAAATAATAAGCTAATTCAACACAAAAATATGGAAAAATCGCTTATCTCCTATCATTATCACAATTAAATCCTTATATCCGGTTTATTAAATCACAGCAACAAATATTGTATAAAGCGTATTAAAATGCAGAAGGAAAAGACATACTTTTTTATTAACTTCGTTTCAATCAAATAATTAAATCCGGTGATTTTATATGACAAAAGCTGATAATCGATCCACCATTATTTATAGCTATCCCACCTATAGTTCTTTTGTTAAAAAAGATGAAAAATTGCTTAGTCAAAAATTTCATATCATAAAAATTAAGTTTCTTCACTTTAAAAACAAACTTCTCTTACCCGTTGAATGGGTCATCCAGTTTTACCATTTGATCATAAACATTCGCAAAACCGACGCATATTACTGCTTTTTCAGTGGTTATCATTCATTTCTCCCCTCTTTAATTGGTAACATATTTAGCAAACCAGTGATTATAATTGCTGGTGGTACCGACTGTGTCTCGTTTCCTTCAATCCATTATGGCAATTTCAATAAAAAAATTCTCAGTCTTTTTACAAAATGGACCTATCAATTATCCACAATTATAGTCCCTGTCCATGAAGCACTGATAAAGTATAAATATGAATATCACAATGAAGATTATCCCTACCAGGGTATAAAATATCATGTCCCTGATTTAAGAACTCCCATAAAACCTATACACAATGGGTATGATTATAAATTTTGGTCTTATTCGGAAGAAAATCGCAAACCCAATTCTTTTCTTACCATTGGACTGGCTGACAATCGAAAATCTATAATCAAACTAAAAGGCATTGACCTGATCATTGAAGCGGCACAAATATTCCCGGAGTCCTCTTTTACTATTGTTGGATCAAAGAAAGTTCCTGAATATATGAATATTCCCGAAAATGTAAACTTTATTCCACCTGTTTCCCTGGATCAATTAAAAAAATACTATTCCACCCATGAATTTTATTTTCAATTATCAATGAGTGAAGGATTTCCCAATTCCCTGGCTGAGGCAATGCTTTGCGGATGTAT
>CAZWHH010000222.1:0-5007 GCA_964633615.1 uncultured Bacteroidales bacterium
TGGCCAGGGCAAGAACACATGCAGCGATAATAATACTGTTAATAAATATTTCCATATATCCGGGTTTCTTTCAGAACAAACTCAATCTGCAAACAAAAAATATATTCACCTTTCACTTAAACTGAAAAATTAACCATTATTTGCAAGAGATTGCTCCTATCGTCTTCTTTCAATTTTTTTCAAATATATTAAAATTACTCGTTTTTCAATTCATCAATCAAAACCATCACTTTAAATAAAAATTCAAAAGTAAATAATAAAAATTTAAACCACTCATTAGTTTATTTGTCACAGTATCGCTATTCATTACTTTTAAAAGTTTATTAGAAGAAAGCGTTTTGAGAGACAAAACAAATACATGAAATCGAGAAACAAAAATAGGCAGGTGAATGAAAAAGAATTTAACAATTATATTATTATTTTTATTGATATTCCTCCCATATCAGATATTTAGCAGTGAGGGCCTGAAAAAATGGTTTCAGTCTGATACGACCAAAGAGAAAAAAGAAATAAAAGCATTAAAAATAAGTGAAAAACTCAAAATTGATGGCAAACTAAATGAAACCCTATGGGGAAAAGCCCCAATAGCTACCAATTTCAGAACTTATAGTCCTTCTATTGGTGATTCAACAAAAAGTACAACCATCGTAAAAACACTGTATTCAGATAATGCCATCTATTTTGGTGCCATCATGTATGACGATCCCGATAGTATACTCACAGGTTTAAGTAAAAGAGACGACCATAACATCAATGCAGATAAATTCTGGATTACCTTAAACCCTTATAACGACGGGAACAACATTTTTCAGTTTGAAGTAACTGCAGCCAATGTACAAAACGACATAAAAAAATCACCCAGAAATCATGACAGGTCATGGGATGCAGTATGGGAAAGTGCGGTAACCATTACAGACTCTTCATGGAATGTTGAAATTAGAATTCCTTATGATGCCATACGCTTCCCCCAAAGCAAACAACAAAAATGGGGTATCAATTTTTGGCGACAAATCAGAAGAAAAAGAGAAATATCCGCCTGGAATTTTGTAGACAGAACGAAAGACAATCATGGAAGCCAGTATGGAGAATTAACCAACATTAAAGATATTAAACCCCCGTTCAGACTTTCCCTGTTTCCCTATGTATCAGGGTATGTTTTACCTGACAAAAGCGGAACAGATTACTCTTACTCTGCGGGAATGGACATGAAATATGGTATTAACGAAAGCTATACCCTTGACATGATTCTAATTCCTGATTTTGGACAGAAAAAATCTGACAATACCGTATTGAATCTCTCTCCGTATGAAGTAAAATATAGTGAAAAAAGACCTTTTTTTACCGAGGGAACTGAGTTATTCAATAAAGCAGGATTATTTTATTCCCGGAGAGTAGGAGGAAAACCATCAGGATATTATGATGTATACAGTAAAATAAGCGGCAATGATGAGATCATCGAGAATCCGGAGGAAGCCAACCTGATCAATGCGACTAAAATATCAGGAAGAAATCCCAATGGGCTGGGAATTGGAGTATTTAATGCTATTACAGGAAACACCTATGCTACCATCAAAAAAGAATCGGGTGAAAAAGAGCGATTTCTAACCGAACCCTTTACAAATTATAATATGCTGGTAGCAGACCAGAGTTTTGGACAAAACTCCTACCTGAACCTCATTAATACAAACTACTATCAACCCAGTACAAAAAAAATCGAAAATGTAATCGGTACTGCATATAAATTTTCAGACCCCAACAATATAGTGGCTATTTGGGGTAATGCAGCTCATAGCATGCGAAAAGATTCTTCAAATGGCACTTTTACCACCGGTCAGTTTTTTGATACCCGCGTGGGTAAAGTAAGCGGTAATTTTCAATTTGATTATCGTTTCAGATTGTTGACTGATGACTATACCCACAATGCTATGGGATACCTGCGAAGAAATAATGAACAAAAACACCGGTTGACATTCAAGTATGGAAATTACGAGCCATCCAGATATTTCCAAAACTGGCGTACCCGATTGAATGTAGAATATAACAAGCTTTATAAACCAGCAAATTTTACCGACTTTAATATCATTCTCAGATTGAATGCGACACTCAAAAATTACTTATCTATTGGCATGTGGTCCAAATACCGGCCGGTGGAGATGAATGATTATTTTGAACCCCGGGAAGAGGGTAGAATTTTCAAAAGACCCCGGATGAATTATACTAATTTTTGGATATCAACAGATTACAGAAAACCCATTGCGTTAAATGCCAATTTTGGCGGATTTAAAGGACTCGGTTCCGGGTATTTTTTCAAGATAGAGCCCCGGTTCCGCGTAAACAACAAACTGCAGTTTAATTACAACTTCCAATACGATAATCACAACAATGACAAGGGATATGTTACCAGTTATTACCCGGAAAGCGATACTATCATTTTCGGACAAAGAGACAAAATAACCTATACAAATAATCTGGGTGGAACGTATGTCTTCAACAACAAATCATGGTTGTCTGTAAACATCCGACACTACTGGACACAAGTGGATTATACAAAATTTTATAATTTGCAGGATAACGGAGAACTGACAGGAAATCCGGATTATAATGAAAATGAAGACATTAACTTTAATACATTTAATATTGATTTGACTTATTCATGGAATTTCGCTCCCGGAAGCTTTCTGACTGTTGTTTATAAAAATAACATCTATGAACAGGAAACCATCACAAATAATAATTTTTATAATTTTTTCGATAATTTTCAGAACACCCTCAATTCGGAAGAAACACAAAATAGTTTCTCTGTAAAAATCTCTTATTACCTGGATTACAAATACTTGTTTAAAAATTCAGGTTAACAGGTATTATTATCCGGTATTTTTTATTTTTGCAACCTGTCATAATGTTTTGAAGAATTAAAAAGAATATTCAAAATAATAATTGCAAGATAATGAATTACAAGTTAACTAAGTATTCACTGAAACCCTCATCTGCCTCACACAGACAAAAGACCATGAATAACAATTATGTTGACTTAGCAGGCTTTGAAAATCTGTTAGGTCTAATTGCAAACGTATATTTTTAATTTACTATAAATGAAACAGTTAGGTTTACCAGTCTTGTTTTTTCTCTTTAGCTTGTTATTTTCAAATGAGGCTTACGGAAATAATGAGTTTCAGCCCTTCTCCTTATCCGACACAAGCCACTCTGAAAGACAACTTAAAGCAAAAAAAATAGAAGGAGAAATTACTATAGACGGTCGGTTGAATGATCCTGAATGGGAAAATGCACCGGTTGCTGATAATTTTCTCACTTATTCCCCTTCTATCGGTAAGCCTTCCAATTATACCACCAAAGTAAAAACAGCGTATAACAACAAATCTATTTATTTTGGGGCTTTTCTAAAAGACCACCCGGATAGTATTGTCACCGGACTAAGCAAAAGAGATGAAGAAGATGTAAATGCAGATAGATTTTGGGTGACATTAAACCCTTATAACGATGGGAAAAACATTTATAAATTTGTTGTAACAGCGGCCAATGTACAGAGTGATGTAAAAATTTCCCCCGGGAATAATAAAAAACCACATGGACCGCCAGGCGATCCGGCATGGGATGCAGTATGGAAAAGCAAGGTCAGCATAGTTGACTCGGGATGGGTCGTGGAGATAGAAATACCCTATGATGCCATTCGCTTCCCCAAAAAAGAAACACAAACCTGGGGCCTCAATTTCTGGCGTTTGATAAGAAGGGAAAGAAAAACTTCAAGCTGGAGCTTTATTGACAGATCAATGGATAACGAAGGAAATCAGTATGGGGAACTGGTTAATATACAAAACATAGAACCTCCCCTGCGTTTATCCCTTTATCCTTATGTCTCAGGATATCTCTTCCCGCATGACGGCAATGTAGATTATGAATATTCTGCAGGAATGGACTTAAAGTATGGAATCAATGAAAGTTTTACCCTGGATATGATCCTTATCCCGGATTTTGGACAAAAAAAATCGGATAAAACCGTACTCAACCTTTCGCCATATGAAGTAAAATACAGCGAAAAAAGACAGTTTTTTACCGAGGGAACAGAACTTTTTAATAAAGCAGGACTGTTTTATTCAAGGCGTATTGGAGACAAGCCAACAGAATATAATGATGTGCAGGAAAAACTCAGAGAAGGTGAGACAATTATGGAGAATCCGGAAGAAGCCACTCTGATCAATGCAACCAAAGTTTCAGGAAGAAATCAAAAAGGCCTGGGACTTGGCTTCTTTAATGCCTCAACAGCAAATACACATGCTACTGTTAAAGATTCTCTAGGGAATGAAAGAAAAATCCTTACTCAACCATTTACTAATTATAACCTCATGGTGGTTGATAAAAATTTTGGAAAAAATTCTTATGTAAACTTTATCAATACCAATTATCTCCAGCCATCCACCGGTCAACTTCAGAATGTACTGGGGTCAGCCTACAAAATATCAGATAAAACAAATGAATATGCAATATGGGGAAATGCTGCATACAACATGCAAAAAGATTCCGCAGCAGGAGATTTAATAACAGGCCAGTCGGTAGATGCAAGTGTAGGAAAGGTAAGTGGTAATTTTAAAGCTGATTATAACTTAAAATTGCTCACCGATAAATACGACCACAACGCGTTGGGTTACCTTAGAAAAAACAATGAACTCTCGCATAATATGAATTTTAATTATGGCATCTATGAACCTACAGGGGATATTCTGGACTGGAATGCAAGTCTTGGCTTTTCTTATAGCAGCCTTTTCCAGCCAAGAAAATTTTCTGAATTTAATATTCGGGGTGATTACCGCCTGACCTTTAAAAATCATCTGTACGTGGGTGCGGGTTTGGAATACCGGCCTTTAAAGATGCATGATTACTACGAACCAAGAATAGAAGGAAAAGTATTCAACCGGCCGGAATATTTTAACAGCAATATATGGATATCTTCCGATTACAGCAAACCTTTTGCTCTTGATATACGCACTGGAT
>CAZWHH010000223.1:0-4962 GCA_964633615.1 uncultured Bacteroidales bacterium
ACTGTATCAAAGTTTTAAGAATGAAGAAGGGTGATTTTCTTTATTTAACTGATGGTAAAGGGATTTTGTACAAAGCCGGGATTATTGATCCGGATCCCAAAAAATGTCAGGTGGAGATCTATGAAAAATTTTCGGAGTATGGAAAGCGGGATTATACTATTCATATAGCCATTGCTCCAACCAAAAATATTAAGAGAATGGAATGGTTCCTTGAAAAATGTACTGAAATTGGTATTGATAAAATTACTTTTTTGAATTGCCGCTTTTCTGAAAGAAAGCATATTCGGCCAGAAAGATTTCAAAGAGTGATTGTAGCTGCTATGAAACAATCAGTAAAAGCTTATCTGCCAGAACTCAATCCTATAGTTGATTATCAAGAGTTTATCAATGAAGAAAAAGCAGATGAAAAATTCATTGCCCTATGTGATGAACAAAAAAAGAAACATCTGAAAAATATGTATTCCGGAGGGAAAGATGTTACTGTTGTTATTGGACCGGAAGGGGATTACAGTGAAGAGGAGAAAAAATGGGCATTTGAAAATAACTTTAAGCCTGTGAGTTTGGGGTCAAGCCGTTTAAGAACAGAAACAGCAGGGATTGTTGCCTGCCATACGATAAGTTTAATCAATGAAAAATAAAAAAAGGGCCTGAAAAAGGACCCTTTTCTTTTTTAGTTTCCAGTGTCCGAATAATTTTTTGCAAACTCAACAACTTTTTTAGCGATCGAATCATCTATTTCAAAAAAATCATCCAGGCTATGAAATATAGCAGAAAACTCTTCGATATCTTTAAATTCATCTTTGTCGGGATTATAATTTAAAGATATGGAATCTTCACTGGAGAAAGGATGTGTAGAGGATTGTTTCATAAGCACATTTTTTAACGATAATAATCGATGTCAAAACGTGCTCCCTGATTCAATTATTGTTATGACATTTAACAAATTTTAACAAACCTGAAAACCATTCGCAATCAAAATCATTAAATCACATTTAAATTCAGGTTTTTGTCATCTATAAGTTTTCTCAGGTTAATAAGGGCATATCTCATTCTGCCCAGGGCAGTATTTATACTTACTCCGGTTTGCTCTGCGATTTCCTTAAAACTTAATCCACCGTAATGTCTAAGCAAGACTACCTCTTTTTGTTCTTCCGGTAAATATTCAATAAGTTTCTTTACGTCATTTACAATTTGATCCTTAACGATGTCATCTTCAATAGTTTTGTCAGAAAACTTTTGAGAGTTAAAAATATCCATCTCATAATCGTCATTCGAGTAAAATCTTGTCTGCTTATTTTTCCTGAAATAATCAATAATCAAATTATGAGCAATTCGTATCACCCATGATACAAACTTCCCACTTTCCTGATATTTACCTTTATGCAGAGATTTAATGACTTTAATAAATGTTTCCTGGAAAATATCCTGGGCAAGATGTTCGTTTTTCACCATTAGTAGGATATAGGTATATACCTTATCCTTATATTTGTTGATAAGCTTTTCAATACTAGATTGCTCACCGTTCAAATATTGCCGAACGAGTTTCTGATCACTATTTTCTTTTGTTACCACGCTAACCTCCATCAATTTGGTTCAGGGTAATAGTGTTTCTATAAGCAATCCTCCTTATTTTTAGTTAATTATTATTTGCAAATAAATAAAAAATTTTGAAATATCAAAATTAAAAAAACATTTCTAATTTTGACCTGTTGAAATAAATCAATTTTTATGCCAAAACAAAATACAAATTTTTCACATATAATTATCCAGGGAGCAAGAGTTCATAATTTAAAAAATATAGATTTAACTCTCCCGCGCGATAAATTTATTGTAGTGACAGGTGTTTCGGGATCCGGAAAATCTTCTTTAGCTTTTGATACATTATATGCAGAGGGTCAGAGAAGGTATGTTGAAAGTTTGTCATCTTATGCCAGACAATTTTTAGGGAGGATAGAAAAACCGGATGTGGACTATATTTATGGGTTGCCTCCTGCTATTGCCATAGAACAGAAAGTAAATACAAGAAATCCCCGGTCAACAGTTGGAACCTCCACAGAAATTTATGATTATCTTAAATTATTGTTTGCTCGTACAGGAAAGACCTATTCTCCTGTTTCCGGAGCACTCGTTAGAAAAGACACGGTAACCGATGTAGTGGATTACTTGGTTTCATTGCCGGCAAATGAAAGAGTCCTTCTAATGGCCCCTTTAAAAGGGAAAAAAGAGAATCTGAAACAATATTCAAATTCCTGGGAGAAGGAAGGAATAACCCGCCTTGAAATTAATAAGAAAGTTTGGAAGTCCAGAGATATCATTGAAAATAAAATTAAGATTTCCCCGCAAGACGAAGTCAATATAGTGATAGACCGGTTAAAAATAAAAAACTCTGAAGATTCGAAGGCGCGCTATGCGGATTCTGCCGAGATTGCTTTTTCTAAAGGGAATGGAAAATGTATCGTTCGTTCAGTTGATTCTTCCGCCACAGAAAAAACTTTCTCAAACCGTTTTGAACTGGATGGCATTGAGTTTGAAGAACCCGATGTTCATATGTTTAGCTTTAATAATCCAATAGGAGCTTGTCCAAAATGCGAAGGTTATGGGAAAATTATTGGCATTGATGAAGAACTTGTTGTTCCTGATAAACGTTTATCTGTATATGAAGATGCGATTGCATGTTGGAGGGGCGAAAAAATGCAGGAGTGGAAAAATAAACTGATAGCCAATGCCCATAAGTTTAATTTTCCCATACATAAACCGTTTTATAATTTGACAGAGTCTGAGAAGAACCTTTTGTGGCAAGGGAATAAGTATTTTCATGGATTAAATACTTTTTTTAAATATCTTGAAAAAAAGAAATATAAAATTCAGTACCGGGTTATGCTATCCCGTTACAGAGGTAAAACAACCTGCCCGGAATGTCAGGGAACTCGTTTGAAGAAAGAAGCCTCTTATGTGAAAGTAGGAGGTAGATCGATACAGGAACTGGTTTTATATCCTGTAGATCAGCTGCATTCATTTTTTTCTGAAATACAGTTAGACGATTATGATCTGCAGGTTTCCGAAAGGATACTCACGGAAATTTTGAACCGGTTAAATTTTTTAAAAAATGTGGGGTTAAGTTACCTGAATCTGAACCGTCTGTCGTCCACTTTGTCAGGTGGAGAGTCTCAAAGGATCAACCTGGCTACCTCATTAGGAAGTAGTTTGGTTGGCTCAATGTATATTCTTGACGAACCCAGCATTGGTTTACATCCAAGAGATAACGAAAAATTAATTTATGTACTGAAGCATTTACAGCAAATAGGAAATTCTGTAATTGTTGTAGAACATGATGAAGATATCATCAGATCTGCCGATGAGATAATTGATCTTGGTCCGGATGCCGGAAGACTGGGAGGAAAAGTAGTATTTCAGGGAACACAAAAAGAGATACAAAGATGTCAGGATAGCTATACAGGACAGTTCCTTTCTGATATTGAATTTATAACGGTACCCTCTCAAAGAAGAAAATGGAATAATTATATTGAATTAATCGGTGCAAGGGAAAATAACCTAAAAGGAATCAATGTCAGGTTTCCCCTTAATGTGATAACCTTAATCACAGGGGTAAGTGGCTCAGGAAAATCTTCCCTGCTAAAAAACATTCTTTTTCCCCTGCTCAATCGCTATTATCATGGTACGGGTCAGAGACCCGGAAAACATGATGACATGAGAGGAGATCTTGATTTAATTCAGAGTGTTGAATACATTGATCAGAATCCGATTGGAAAATCTTCACGCTCAAATCCCGTGACTTATATCAAAGCTTATGATGACATCAGAAAACTTTTTGCATCGCAACAAGCTGCAAAAATTAATCATTTAAAACCCTCTCATTTTTCTTTTAATACTACCGGCGGAAGATGTGAAGAGTGTCAGGGTGAAGGTACGATCAAGGTGGAAATGCAATTCATGCCTGATGTAACCTTAAAATGTGAAGTTTGTAAAGGCAAACGTTTTAAGGATGAAGTGCTGGAAGTAAAATATAAAGGCAAGAGCATTTACGATGTTCTTGAGATGACTATTAATGAAGCCCTTGAATTTTTTGATCAGGAGAAGAATTCAATAAACAAAAAAATTATTCAAAAACTTCGGGTATTGCAATCTATGGGTCTGGGATATCTAAAGCTGGGACAACCTTCCAGCACATTGAGTGGTGGGGAGAGTCAAAGAATAAAACTGGCTTTTTTTATTAGCCTGGAAAATAAGAATTCAAATACATTATTCCTTTTTGATGAGCCTTCAACTGGGTTACATTACCATGACATTACCAACTTATTAAAAGCGTTTAATGAATTAATAAGAAAAGGGCATACCATAATAATTATTGAGCATAATATGGAGATCATAAAATCTGCGGACTGGATAATTGACCTGGGCCCGGAGGGAGGAGAAAAAGGGGGAGAAATAGTAGATACAGGAACGCCTGAAAAAATTGGTAAGAATCCTACATCATACACAGGCACTTTTTTGAAGGAAAAGTTGTAGGGGAATATTTTTTGAAGGAAAAGCCAGCAAATAAAAAAACATAGCCTGAAAAATCCGGGCTATGTTTTTGTTTTAAGATATATAAAAGTATTTTGTATTATGGACTCTCTTTGATAGCAATCATGATTGCTACACATCCGCTAACCGGTTCCTCGTTTTCTCCTTCTGAATTTTTAACTTTCAGCGAAATAATCAATTGCTGACTCGATTCCGGAATAAAATCCCATTTTGCTTTATAATCGTCCTTTTCATTATCATAAAGAACATTCCTGTTTACATCTAACACCTGAAAGTGGATTTGAGGCAGATTTGACGATGCGCAGATGAACACCCTGTAATTCTGATTCGCGTAGAACGTTTTGTACATTTCTGCACTTTCGCCCTCAGTAAGAATGGCAGCATTGTAATTTCCATCATGGATATAAGGATTTAACT
>CAZWHH010000224.1:0-4955 GCA_964633615.1 uncultured Bacteroidales bacterium
TTACAGCACTCGGAGGAGGAGAATACACGGTGGATGTAACAGATGAAAACAATTGCGCTGTAACCAGCAGTTCTTTGGTTGTGAATCAACCGGATGATATTGTGATTAGTGAGGTTACTTCCACGAATGTTACAGATGCCGGTGGAGGTTCGATTACAGTCGATGCCAGCGGCGGAACGGGAACCCTTTCTTATATTTTAAACGATTCCCTTGCGGTGAACGAGACAGGAGAATTTACCGGTCTTGAGCCCGGGGACTACAGGGTATATATTACCGATGTCAATGAATGTGGTCCGGACTCAACTGATCTTATTACCATTGAAGATTTGATCGATGGATTGGGTAGTACAGGATCCTCCTCACTTACGCTCTACCCGAATCCATCCACCGGAAAGGTAAATGTTTCCTGCTTACTGGATAAAAAGGAAGAGTTGCATCTTGAAGTGATTAATACAATGGGATCGGTTGTCTTTAGTGAAAAATTCAGTCCCGACGGAATGAATTTTAAGGAAACCATTGATTTGAATGAATTGCCTGTGGGACTTTATTTCTTTAAGATCACTTCCTCTGAAAAATTTATTGGCAAACAGTCTCTGATTATTAAATAGAATTATCATTTTATTCTTTTATGAGGGCTTTCATTGGAATGATGAAAGCCTTTTATTATTTTTATTGCCTGAATCAATATAATAAGTTGCCGTTCATTGAAAAGGCGACATTGCAAACTTTAAAAGTCAGACGAATTAGAATTGTATATTTGTGAAAATAAAACTCAATATGAATACATGACAAGTAAATCACAGATAGAAGTTGAAAACAAGCTCATTTCGATTGTGAAACAGGATGAGCAAGATTATATCAGTTTGACAGACATGGTTAGAGGCGAGGAAGGTTCTGACCACATTCGCAACTGGATGAGAAATCGTAATACTGTTGAATTTTTGGGGCTTTGGGAAACTTTAAATAACCCGAACTTTAAACCTGTCGAATTCGACACCTTTAGAAAACAAGCTGGATTAAATAGCTTTAACCTGACCCCAAAAAAATGGATTGATGCTACCAATGCGATTGGACTAATTTCAAAATCAGGCAGATACGGTGGTACTTATGCCCACAAGGATTTGGCATTTGAGTTTGGTACCTGGATTAGTCCAATGTTCAAATTATTGCTGATTAAGGAGTATCAAAGATTAAAAGAGATTGAAAGCAACCAATATAATCTTGAATGGAATGTAAAGCGAATTTTAACAAAAACCAATTATCAAATTCATACGGATGCGGTTAAAGGTTGTATTGTACCAGAGAAAAACTATGATAAAGATAAAGAATGGTTGGTTTACGCTGAAGAAGCAGATTTATTAAATGTTGCGTTGTTCAAATGTACAGCGAAAGATTGGCGCGAAGCAAATCCTGATAAAGCAAAGAAAGGATTGAATATTCGTGATTTTGCAAGTATCAATGAGCTTGTTGTACTTGCGAATCTGGAAAATCTTAACTCCATCTTAATTCGCAAACAAATACATAAAGCTGAAAGATACCGACAATTAAGAGATATTGTACAAGTTCAATTAAAATCACTTGATGAAAAGAACTTTATGAAAGCATTGAAAAAAGTATCAGATGATATTTATATAGACAAAAAGCAATGAATAAAACATGAGGGTTACATGGGGTGCAGTATCAAAAAAGTGGAGACTTTTGTAGAGATAAGTCTCAGATTATATAGCTAATAATTAAACTTTATACTAATGAATGTATTGGTTTTAGGATCAGGAGGAAGAGAGCATACGCTTGCCTGGAAGATTTCGCAAAGCAACAAATTATCAAGATTATACATAGCCCCCGGAAACGGGGGTACCGGAAGTGTCGGGACCAATGTTGAATTGTCACCAGAAAACTTTGATGAAGTCAGGAAGTTTGTTTTGGAAAATCAAATTCAGATTGTTGTAGTGGGCCCGGAACAGCCGCTTGTAGGTGGTATTTATGATTATTTTAAAGAGGACAAAGACTTGCAGGGAGTTTATCTGATTGGTCCCTCAAAAGCCGGGGCGCGTCTGGAAGGGAGCAAGGAATTTGCCAATCAGTTTATGAAGAAGTATGAGATTCCTACCGCTGATTTCAGGAGCTTTACAGAGGATTCTTTACAGGAAGGCTACAATTACCTTGAGCAGTTGCAATCGCCCTATGTCCTGAAGGCAGATGGTTTAGCCGGCGGAAAAGGGGTTTTAATTATTGATTTCCTGGATGAAGCGAAAGAATCGCTCAAAGACTTGTTAGAGGGCAAATTTGGAAAAGCCAGTAAAACAGTGGTTATTGAAGAGTTTTTAAACGGGAGAGAGTTGTCCGTTTTTATCGCAACCGATGGGGAGAGTTACAAGTTATTGCCTTCCGCGAAAGATTATAAAAGAGTGGGGGAAGGCGATACAGGACTAAATACAGGGGGGATGGGAGCCGTTTCTCCTGTGAGCTATGCAGGGGATGGTTTCATGGAAAAGGTTAAAAAGAAGATCATTGAGCCCACCCTGAACGGGTTGAAAGAGGAGGGAATCAATTATTCAGGATTTTTATATTTCGGATTAATGAAAGTAAAGGAAGAGCCCTATGTGATAGAATACAATGTGCGGTTAGGAGATCCGGAGACACAGGCTGTATTGCCGCGGGTTGAGTGTGATTTTATCGATTTATTTGAGGGCATTGGAAGTAAAAAGCTGGCAGATGTGGATGTGTCGATTAACCCGAAGGCTTCGGCCACTGTAATTCTGGCATCGCAGGGATATCCCGCTCAGTATGAGAAAGGTAAAAAGATAAATGTAATTAAAGAATCCGGCGATGTATTGATCTTTCATGCCGGTACAAAAAAGAGGGATGGGGCATTATTTACCAATGGGGGGAGAGTCATGGGCATTACCTCGGTAAAGAGTGATTTCAAAATTGTGTTTTCCTCAATTTATGAGCAGATTAACCGCATTGATTTTGAAGGGAAGTATTACAGAAGAGATATAGGAATGAACCTCTAAAAACCCGGAATTATGTTTTTATCACTTGCAAGAAGTAAGTCCCCTGCCATGTTGATCTTATTGCTCTTAACGGGCCTGTTGTTATGGTGGTATTCTTTTACACAACAACCCGTGTTCCCACTCGACAGAGAAGGGAATGCTTTGTTCTTCAGCATCATACAGGATCATGTCCATCTTAACAGTCTTTCATCCCGAATCATAGCATTTGTTATTGTTATTATTGAGTCCATGATCCTACTTGTTTACAACCGGAAACACATCCTTATTGATTCGCAGACTTATTTTCCTGCCATTGTTTATATTTTACTGGCAAGCAGTTTTATACATCTGCAAAAATTAAATGCCCCATTAATTGGTAGTTTTTTTGTTTTTCTTATGGCGGGCCAGATCTTTGCTTTCTACCGGAATAAATATATATTAAACAATTTATTTATTGCCGGGTTGCTGATTTCAATTGCCTCTCTTTTCTATATTTATGCTGTTTTATTTTTTCTGCTTATCTGGATTTCGCTGACAATATTAAGAAGCTTTAGTTTGAGAGAGTGGTTTGTACCTGTTTTAGGATTTATTTTTCCTTATTTGTTTGTAATGGCTTTTTATTATTTAAAAGAAGGCATTGCCATTCAGGATTTTTTGATAGAGGTGAAAGCGCTTATTTTTTCTACAGTAGAGACTACTTTCTACAGCGCCCCGCATTATATGTTGTTTGCATTTGTTGGGTTGCTGGTTGTTTTGGGTAGTTTATTTTTGTTGAGGACTTTTCCTGTCAGGAAGATATATATTCGCATGTTTTATGAAATATTCTGGTGGATGTTTATCATCTGCCTGGCAATGTTTTTCGTACCCGATTATATATCGTCAGCGGGGATTGTTTACTTTGCTGCCTTGCCACTGTCTTTTTTATTTGGGAATTATTTCGTAAATATCAGGTCCAAAGTTTTTGGGAATATTTTGATCGCATTGCTACTTCTTCTGGTGATCTTTGTTCATGTCAATCATTATCTGCTTTAGATCTTTTTAACAAAGGACATAATAATCACAGCCAATCCTTCTTTGCCGTCTTCAAATTCTATAAACATGTGATAAGCTCCTGTTTTTTGACAGGTAAACTCAAAGGAGGGATAGATTTTACCTGTAGCTACCATATAGTTAGAAGCTTCCAGCTTGCTGCTGCTGAATAGTTTCAATATAGCTCTTCCTGAATAATCTTTAGAACTACAAATAGAAAATTTATAAATAGTATTTTTTCTTAAAACCAATGATTGTTTGTCTTGTAAAGGTTCCTGTCCCGGAGGTGTGCTACCTAATTTAACAGTGTAGTCTTTCAGGTAAGTTGCATCTCCTGCTACTCTTTGGCAGATATTAACCAATTCTTCTCCACTCTGGGCAGAAGATTGATTGATTCCTGCAAATGTGATTAAAGAAATTATAATAATAAAAAAATACGTATTCTTCATAGTATTATAGGCTGATTAAGTTATTTCGGACTTTATTCGTTTCCTCAATAATTTTATATAATTGTTCGTCTGTTATTTTTACGATACTTTTATCATTTTGTTTGAAAGAAAGCTGACCATTTTCATCTATGATCTGCTCTGTTTCCCCCTGTTCAACTGTAATGTTAACTTCTTTAAATATATCGTGTATTTTTTTAAAATCCTGAATTAATTCTTTGAAGTTTGGACTGTTCTTGTAATTTTCCAACAGGATCATGAGGTTAGACAACATTATTTTTTGTTCTCCGATGGCTTCTCTTAATTGCGGGTCGGGATTTGACTGGTAGACTTCACTTGTGAGATAAAGGCCTTCAAGCCAAGCTCCTGCAATTGTCAGGGCACTTAAATTACTTCGGTTGTTTTCCCTCAGGTATTCATCCATTTGTTTAAAGTTTCTTTGGGAAATATAGATTAAAGAGTCTATATTTTCACTGCTTGAAGC
>CAZWHH010000225.1:0-4937 GCA_964633615.1 uncultured Bacteroidales bacterium
TTTTATTTCTATAGCTTTTTTTCTTGCAGATGTGGCAAAATTTTCTGAATGATCACTGAAGATGATAGAACGGGATGAATTGACAATCAATCCGCATTTTTTATTCAATCCAAATTCAGCAACTTGCTCCAGACTTCCCCCCTGGGATCCTATTCCCGGCACCAACAGAAAATGATAGGGAATCATTTTTCTGATTTCTTTTATTTCTTGTGCTTTGGTTGCACCGGCTACAAACATGGTATTGTCATAAGAACCCCATTTACAGCTTGTGCTTATTACTTTTTCGTAAAGGGTTTGATTTTGTTTATCGGAGTAGAAATATTGAAAATCAGAGGCGCCCTGATTTGAGGTTAACCCCAGAATAATGACCCATTTATCATTATATTCGAGAAAGGGATGGATGGAATCACTCCCCATATAAGGAGAAACTGTGATGGCATCAAAATCCATGTTTTCAAAGAAACTTTTTGCATACATTTTGGCAGTATTGCCTATATCACCTCTTTTTGCATCAGCAATAAGGAATATTTCCGGATATTTTTTTTTAATATATGCAGCTGTTTTTTCCAGAATCTCCCATCCTTTGCTCCCCATAGCTTCATAGAATGCAGTGTTTATCTTATAAGCCACGCAGGTATCATGGGTCTGCTCAATGATTTCTTTATTAAATTCAAAGACAGCCTCTTTTTTATTCCTTAGGTGAGACGGGATTTTTTGATAATCGGAGTCAAGTCCTATGCAAAGAAAACTCTCTTTGGTCTTAATTTGCTGAAAAATTTTTTCTCTGTTCATTATTGTATTATTCTTCAAAGCCGGTTTCTTTTAATCGTTGAGCATTTTCTTCCATCTGCAATTTATCAATAATTTCCTGTATATTCCCGTCCATAATTGAATCAAGATTATACATTGTCAGATTTATCCGGTGGTCTGTCATTCTTCCCTGGGGAAAATTATAGGTTCTGATTTTAGCTGAGCGGTCGCCTGAAGAGACCATCGTTTTACGTTGTGAAGCTATTTCATCATTGCGTTTTTGCAGTTCCATGTTATACAGGCGTGATCTTAATTCGTTTTTTGCTTTATTCAGATTTTTAAGCTGTGATTTCTCGTCCTGACAGGTTACAACAATACCTGTAGGAATATGTGTCAGGCGAATGGCTGAGTAGGTTGTGTTAACTGATTGTCCGCCAGGTCCTGAAGACATGAACGTATCTTTCCTTATCTCTTCATCTTTTAATTCAACATCAAATTCTTCAGCTTCAGGCAATACTGCTACAGTAGCCGCAGAAGTATGGACTCTGCCCTGGGTTTCGGTCTGGGGAACCCGTTGTACACGATGTACTCCTGATTCATATTTCAGGGTTCCATAAACGTTTTCACCACTCACCTTCATCACCACTTCTTTAAATCCGCCAACAGTTCCTTCGGAAGCATGAGTTACTTCAACTTTCCACTTTTTGTTCTCGCAATATTTCACGTACATACGGTAGAGGTCACCTGCAAAAATGCTGGCTTCATCTCCGCCGGTGCCTGCCCTGATCTCCAGAATGGCATTCTTTTCATCTTCCGGGTCTTTAGGAATAAGCAAATATTTTATTTTTTGCTCAATTGGCTCTTTTTTCCTGTTTAATTCTTCAAGTTCATTTTTAGCCATCTCTTTCATATCCTCATCATCTTCTGTCTCGAGAAGTTCTCTTGCCGACTGAATATCCTCCAGAAGTTTTTTGTATTCATTATAGGCTGATATAATGGGTTCAAGGTCTTTATATTCTTTATTCAGTTTTACGTATCTTTTCATATCCGAGATCACATCAGGGTCTGTTATGAGTTCACCCACTTCATCAAACCTCATTTTAACACCTTCCAGCTTCTGTAATATCATGTTATTCTCACTCATAGCTTGTATTTTATTGTAATCTTATATTATTTTGAAATGTATTGTTAAATTAAATTTAATATTCAAATTCTCCATGGGGACTTTTTATTGTTAGTTTTTTATTATTGGAAGTGTAACAATGACCAATGATTTGGGCATCAATTCCAAAATTCCTGGTAATTTGTATGATGTCCTCTGCAAATTCCTGGAAAACGTAGATTTCGAAACGATGTCCCATGTTAAAAACCTGGTACATTTCTTTCCAGTTGGTTTGAGATTCCTTTTGTATGATTTTAAATAATTCCGGAGTTTCAAACATATTGTCTTTTATTACATGCAGGTTATCGATAAAGTTCAGGATTTTGGTTTGCGCGCCTCCTGAGCAGTGGATCATTCCATGAATAACCGGGTGATAATGTTTGATTACTTCTTTGATTACCGGGGCATAGGTTCGGGTAGGAGAGAGCAGGAGTTTCCCTGCATCAATACCCAGTTTTTCTATTTGATCAGTTAACCGGTATTTTCCCGTATAGATAAGATTTTCATCTACATTGGGATCGAAGCTTTCCGGGTATTTTTCTGCCAGGTAATGTGCAAAAACATCATGTCTTGCCGAGGTGAGACCGTTGCTTCCCATTCCACTGTTGTAGCTTGCTTCGTAACTGGCTTTTCCACTTGAGGATAAACCGATAATGACATCCCCTGACTGGATGTTTTTATTGTCGATTACCTGGCTTTTTTTTAATCTTGTGGTTACTGTGGAATCAACAATAATGGTTCTTACAAGATCCCCTACATCAGCTGTTTCGCCTCCGGTAGAATAAATGTTAATGTCGAGGTTTCTGAGTTCATCCAGGATTTCTTCAGTACCATTAATGATTGCAGAGATGATCTCTCCCGGTATTAGATTCTTGTTTCTTCCTATTGTTGAAGAGAGCAGTATATTCTCATAAGCCCCTGTACATAGCAGATCGTCCAGATTCATTACAATGGCATCTTGTGCAATGCCTTTCCAAACATTCATATCGCCGGTTTCTTTCCAGTATAGGTAGGCCAGTGATGATTTAGTGCCTGCTCCGTCTGCATGCATGATATTACAATATTCATCGTCTCCGCAAAGGATATCGGGTACAACTTTGCAGAAAGCATTCGGGAATAAACCTTTGTCAGTGTTTTTAATTGACTGATGAACATCTTCTTTGGAGGCTGATACTCCTCTTTGATCATACCTGGATTTCGCTGGCATATTTAAATTTTTGACTACAAAATTACGAATAAGATGGCAATCAATGCATGATTTTGGCATCAAATTTAAATTCAATATCCCAAACTACCTGTATGCAATGCATATCAGCAGTTTGGGATATTGTTTGTTTTATCTTTAAGGCTCGTAATCTGTGGCGATTACTTTAAATTCAGTTCTACGGTTGATTTGGTTAGCTATTTCTTGTTGCTCTTCAGTTTCAAGGCTTTTGATAAACTCTTCTGTAAGCACATCTCCTTCATTTAAGAAATTATGTTGAGCAGCAGGTTTAGGGCCGATTTCTTTAGGTTTTGTAGCAGCATATCCTTTTGCTCTAAGTCTTTCGGGGTCAATTCCTTTTTCTATCAGGTAGTTAACAACCGATTCTGCACGTTTGGTTGATAATTCAACATTCGCCCAATGTTCGCCTCTATAGTCGGTATGTGAACGAAGTTCTATAACTACTCTTGGATTGTCATTCAGGGTTTCAACTAAATTATCCAATGATTTCTTTGACTCAGGTCTGAGATCCCATTTGGCAAAGTCGTAGAATATATTTGATATTTTAATAGGTTCTTTGATTGATGATAGTTTTATTTCCGGTTCGAAAACCTTACTTTCATCGAGACCCTTTGTCGAAGCTTTTCCTTTGTTCGTTAAAAAATCTTTTTTAGAGGCGACAAACACATAATCTGTCTCAGGCCTTAGCATAAATTTAAATTCTCCGGTCTTGTCGGTTTCAGAGCTCATTGTCATTCCATCACTACCTACGAGTTTAACAGTAGCGTCAGATATTGGTTCGTCGGTTTTTTTATTGTTAACTGTTCCTTCTACACTAAACTTCAGCGGAGGCAGAACAAATGAAAAGATCTGATCGTTTCTGTCTCTGGAAGAACTGAAAAATCCTTTTTCTTTTTCTTTTTGAAAGACGATCCCGAAATCATCATGAGTGCTGTTAATAGGGTATCTCATATTTTCAACTTCCCAAGAACCGCTTTCTGTGGGTTTGGCTCTAAAAATGTCCAGACCACCCATTCCCAGGTGATAATCTGAGGAAAAATAGAGAGTACCGTCAGGATGCATAAAGGGAAACATCTCATCGCCGGGTGTATTAATTTTTTCACCCAGGTTTTCGGGTTCACTCCATTCTTCTCCATTAAACGTAGCTTTCCATATATCCATTTTTCCATAACCGCCGGGAATGTCTGATACAAAATACAGTGTGGATCCATTGTCTGTTACGGCCGGATGAGCCACCACAAAACTATCACTTGCCAAAGCAAGAGGTTCAGGCTTTTCCCATTCTTCGCCGGTCCTTTGGGTTTTATAAATCTTGCAACCAATTTTTTTCTTTTTATCTACTTCACAACGAGTAAAATACATTGTCATGTAATTTTCTGTAAAAGCTGTTGCTCCTTCCTCAACCTCTGTATTAATTTCACCACTAACTAGTTCGGGCTTACTCCATCTACCGGACATGTCTTTCTGGCTGAAAAAGATATCTGAAAATGATTGTCCTGTACCACCGTGTTCTTCCTCTCCCAGGGTCTCTTCGCGGGAGGAAGTGAAATATATTTCGTTGTATTCAGCTTTTGAATAGGTGGGACAATAGTCGCTTTTGGTTGAGTTTATAAATTTAAGTTCTGCTATTTTGTATCCATTTGGATTTTCTTTCCATTTTTTAGCAAGTTTGCAGGATTTCACTCCCATTTCGCCTTGTGGATCATCGGGAGCTTTTTCTTTATAAATCTCATAGTTCTCAATTGCCTGATCGAACTCTTCCAGTGTTTTTAATGCATTTGCATAGTAGAGGTATATTTT
>CAZWHH010000226.1:0-4936 GCA_964633615.1 uncultured Bacteroidales bacterium
AAAGAGAATTAATATTGATAAAAGATAAAATAAATGTTTCATAATGCTATGTTTCTTTATTAATTGTGGCGTCGTTGTGTGCCCTGATTGTCCATCGAGGGTACAAGATAATAAAAGTTCTTTGAAATCAGATGATCAACGCTCTAATGTTGATGGAAGAGCTCTTTCTAAGCAGTTTCCAGTATTTAGCAACGAGCTGACACCTGCCGGAAGGATTCGGCCATGTCAGAGGTCTCATACGAATATGGGAGAGCCACCCTTTACAGAGCTGACCTTTCAGCAGGGAGAGGGTAGGCTCACCTGCTACCTAAGTGAAACGTTCTCATGAGCGTTAGCGACTGAACGCCTTAGGTTTGATTGTGAGGAGTCGTATGAACTTAGCGAAGCTATCTGGCAACGAAGGGAGCAATCGGGAGGTTCACAGCCTGTTCCGGGTTTTCGGGATACGGTTCTGTGAGAGGCTTAGGGATGAGATTCCCTTATGCCTACTCTACATCTTGCATTATTTAACCGTAATATCAATATTCTTTCTAGATTTTAACTTTCTATAATTTGCTTTTTTCTTTCCAATTGAAAATGCACTAAAAATTTTTCTATCAGCTGGTATCTCTAATTTTTTATAAATTTCTTTTAATTCATCTGTTTTTCTTAGTTTAAATGATTGTAAAGCAAAGCTAATCCAACCTAAAAAACAAGTTCCTAAATTAAGCACTTCTGCTCCCAACATAAGTTGATACTCCATTACAGTTAAATTCTCCTGCGCCACTGGACTACTTTCGTCAGCATGAAGTACAATTAAATTCGGACTATTATATGTCAACATATTAATATTGTCTTCATGTGCTTCCAAAATCAAGTTTATTCTATCTACAGTACTATCTAAACTATCCTTTAAGGTCTTATTGAAGCGTTTTGGGATAGCAAGCCAAAACGAAGTTAACTTCTTTTTTAATAACTCTAGATATTGATAAGAATAATTAGTAATTTCATTAATCAATTCTTCATTTTCTATAATTATAATTTCAGTATTTCTTACCGATTCTGTGTGTCCCCCTTTAGGAACTAATGAAGCCACTTTGCTTAAATATTTTTTCTCTTCTTTTGATAATCCAACTTCTTTATAATTTCTTATAGACCTTCGTTTTTCTAAAAAACCGAACAACTGCTTAGAATCGCAATTTAGTCCGTCATTATCTAATTCTTTGGTATCTAAATTTCTATTAATAATTGCTTCTTCAGGACAAACCGCTTTGCAATCCCCACAATTAATACAGTATTTTAAATTATGATGATTGACTAAAGTTTCATTATCAGAAGAAACAAAAACCTCAGCTGGACAAACCTTAATACAAGATTTACAATTAATACAATTATCTTTATTTATTTTTACTTTCATCATTATTTATTACTCCAATCTATTTCTAACGTATATAGCCCTTTAGCGGCGATTTTTGTTGTTTTGTATTTCCTGGTAATCTTTAAGAGCCAAATTTATACTATTAATTAATAATTCAGCATCATCCTTTTGGACATAATGTCTGGTTTTAGTGCTATAAAAAAACCTGCCATAGTTCAATGGATAGAGTAATTTAAGCCAGCGATTCCTTTTCAGTTTGCTATTTATTCTGAACATTTCTTCTTGGTCATAAGGGGTTTCTCTATTTTCGTTTGGTCTAAAACCGCCGGCCTGGATAAAATGAACAGGAACGTCAGGCAAAGGATTTTGAGTACACTGTATATAACCTGAATCATTAATCGCTGTTGCAACTTTCATTTCTTCAACCACATAATTTGGCATTTTAGGAAGGTATTTCTTTTTAAATTCCTTGAATGAGTTAAAAATGGAATCTATCTGATACGCTGTCAATCCAATTTTCTCATAAGGTAATCTGCCCATTCCTTTTTTCTTTGTGAAATCGTGCGGGTCGACAAAAATCAATCCGGCAATTTCATCGGGATAATAAGAGGCAAAACTTCTTATATAGTTAGCTCCAAAAGAATGCCCTACTAATAGGTAGGGTGGTTTCAGTCCTTTTTTTAGAAGCATTTCCCTGAGATTGTCCACTATATGTTTCATTGTTGGTGGAAGTCCATCGTCTTCCGAGTTTCCAATCCTGGGCCGGTTATAGGCAAAAACTACAGATTCCTTTGAAATTTCATTAATTATAGTTCTCCAAGAATCATATTTTGTTGCACGTCCATTCTCAAAAACAATAGTTGGTTTATCAGGTTGATTATTTTCTAAACCAGCTAATAAAACTTCAATCTTCTTTCCTTTTATTTGAACAAAATCAGATTGTCCGTAACTAAATGTGTTATAGATTAAAAAAATTAATACTAAAAACTGAATTTTACTAATTTTCATTATCATACTAATATATGTTTTGTTTACTTAAAATTGGCCGCTAAAGTAGTTATAAACACAGTTGCATTTATCCTTAATCTTATAGCACAATTATTTTATGCCTGTAATTGTTTGATACAACCAATATATCATAAATTTTTTTATATAAGTTATTTTTTCTATTTGTTTTTTCAACAGACAATGCACGATTGGAAATGAATGCCCTTCCGGGGGATTCATAGAGCGGATGGATGGCTTGTTTCTTTCTCCAGGATGGCCTCTTTTTTTGTTTTTTTGTGATGCTTTTATAGAATTTGTCGGCTTAAACTTTTATCTTTATTCTACATCTTATCATTAATAATAATTAAGACAAACCTTCAAACAGAAAAACTATGTCCAAACGATTCATTTTAACATTGTATATTTTTAATGTACTGGCAGCCGGATTAATGGCCCAGCAGTCAAAAAAGCCCCTTGACTATGAGGTTTATGATGACTGGAATTATATTGAGGATCAAAAGATCTCTAAAGACGGAGGATGGATTCTATATGAAGTGTATCCTTATAAAGGCGATGGGGAACTTATTTTATGGAATTCAAAGGAGGAAACAAAAGATTTTTTCGACCGGGGCAAACAGGGTGTTTTTTCACCCGCGTCTTCCTATATGGCATACAGGATAAAACCGCATCATGACAGCATCCGGAAGATGAAGCTTGAAAAAGTGCCCAAAAAGAAGAGAACAAAAGATTCTCTGGGGATTTTTGTGTTGGAGAATGGCCAATCGATTAAAAGGGAAAAACTGAAAAGTTTTAAGTTGGCTGATAAAGAGTCGGACTGGATGGCTTTTCTGCAGACAAAAAGTGAAGAGGAAGAAGATACTTTAAAGAAAAAAGAGAAGCCGGGAAAGAAAGTGGATGAGAAGGCTCCTGAACCCGGTCTGCTCACCATTATAAATCCTGTAAGTGGGAAAGAGTATACTTTTGAAGAGGTGACAGAATACGAGATATCTGAAGATGGAAGTCTCGTTTCATTTGTAAAACTTCAGAATGACAGTTTGCTGAAATCTACTCTCTTTGTATTTAATACGAAAAAAGAGACCTCAACACCCATCTTTTCCCAGGAGGGATTGTCAAAGAATATCACAATCGATCATAAGGGCAAACAGCTGGCTTTTTTGCATTCTCATGATACCACGAAAAATAAAGTGTATAATTTATTCTTCTGGAAATCAGGTAAAGAAACTCCCGCCCGGATTGTCGATACACTCACCGCTTCAATCCCGGATAAATGGACCGCCGGGGAATTCGGGAAAATTTACTTCTCAGAGAATGATGAGAAATTGTTTTTCGGAACAAAGAAGCGTCCGACACCTGAACCCAAAGACACGCTGCTGGAAGAAGAAAAAGTCAAAGTAGATGTGTGGAACTGGAAGGATCCTTTGTTGCAACCTCAGCAGTTAAAAAACCTGGAGAGAGAAAAAAAGAGGACTTACCTGGCTGTATATCATATTAAAGACAAATCAGTTGTTCAGCTTGCCAATAAAGAAATTCGTAATGTTGATCCCATTCTTAAAGGAAATGGAGATGTAGCAATAGGAACAAATTATCAGCCTTACCAGAAGTTGATGTCATGGGAGATGCCCCCTTACAAAGATGTTTATTTAGTGGACTTGAAAACGGGAAATAAACAACTGATAAAAAAGAAGATACAATCCCATATTGATCTTTCCACAGGGGGAAAATATTTTTACTGGTATGCCTATGCCGATAGTTGCTGGCATGTGTATGATTATGAGAAACAAACAAAAAGAAATTTAACTGCCGGTTTGCCTGTTAATTTTTATAATGAAGATCATGATTATCCCAATGATCCCTATTCATACGGATACGCCGGATGGAGCGAAGACGATGACTATTTCCTCGTTTATGACCGGTATGACATCTGGAAACTGGATCCGTCCGGGAAAGACAAACCGGTTAATCTTACCAGGGGATTCGGAAGAGAGCATAACATTCGTTTTCGATATATAGAGCTGGACGAGGAAGCTGAGTTTATTGAAAAAAGAAAAGATTTAATGCTTCGGGCTTTCAACAAGAAAACCAAAGCTTCAGGTTTTTACAAAATTACACTGAAACAAAAGAGCGCCCCTGAGAAACTGATCATGGATGATTATGCATTTTACACCCCGCAAAAAGCCAGGGATGAAGACCGGTTAATCTGGCGGAAGTCTTCATTCACTAAATATCCGGATATCTGGTATAGTGATCCTGATTTTGAAATGGCTCAACAAGTATCCGAAGCAAATCCTCAACAGGAAGAGTATATCTGGGGAGATGTGGAACTGGTGAAATGGACTACAACCGAAGGAACAGAAGAGGAGGGGCTGTTGTACAAACCCGAGAATTTTGATCCGAATAAAAAATACCCCATGATGGTCTATTTTTACAGGCTTTCTTCAGATGGGATGCATCGCCATCATGTACCTAAACCAAGCAGATCGGTTATCAATCGTACATTTTATTTGAGCAACGGGTATCTTGTATTTGTTCCGAATATACGATATAAGACGGGTTATCCCGGAGAAAGTGCTT
>CAZWHH010000227.1:0-4927 GCA_964633615.1 uncultured Bacteroidales bacterium
AATAGCATGTTCAAAAGAAATGCCTTTTGCCCCATTTTCGAATTTATTTAATGCCCTTTTTAGATATTTACTATCTGTAGAAAATATATCATGCTCTTTTTTTGTCAAATATTCATCAAGAGAAAAGCCGTACATATTCATAAATCCCTTGTTCTCCCACTCTATCTGACCATCGGGATAAAAAATAACAACGGCATTGGCTGTACTTTCAGCCACCAATGAAAGATTCCGCAGGTGTTCATTCTCTCTGTTTAAGTTGTTTAAATATTGATTCCTCCGATCAATTGATTTTAAACGGATAAGCAACTCATCCACATTGATGGGCTTAAAAATAAATTCAGAAATCCCATAATCATAATAATCTTTTAATTTTTGATCATTGAATTCCTCCGTTGCTAAAATGACAGGAATATCCAGTGTTTTCTGGTCCTGCTTTAGCGAAATTAAGCCCTTTGTGCCATTGTTTATGAAAATTGAGGAATCAATGAGAATATAATCCGGCAAGAGCTTAACGCTTGCCTCATAAATATTCTCTTTGGAATCGGAAAAAGTGGAAAATTCTTCGCGTTTACTTAATTTATTATAAACATCAGCTAAATGTTCTGAATCACCTATAGCAAGCAATTTGACACTCATATGATTTTGAAATAGGGCATTTGGGGTTAAAATTAAAACTTATATTCAAATATTCAAACTCTTTTATTTCTAAAAATACGGAAATAATAAAGATTTGATACATTATTCTTATAAAATCTGCATAATTATTTCAATTTATTATCTTTGGAAAAACAATAAACAGGTTATGATCAGGAACTACCAAAACCATAAAATTTTTATAGAAAAAAAACCATTCGAAACGGAGGAAGGCTTTGTGTTTGAAAAAACTGTCCAAATAAGTTTTTACGATGAACACAATAATTTAATTGCTAATGAAGAAAAAGGCTATATAAAGAAAGAAAAAATTTATGAAAAAATAGATAAACAAGAAGATATTTATTTAAACCATTGTTATGTATATGGTTTTTCTCTCTCTGAGTATAGGAAAACACGTAAAATTGATACGCATAAATTAGTTAAACTAACCAATTTTTCAGCGTTCAATACAATTTTTGATTCCAGTAAAGTAATTGATTTTTCCTATGCTGAGTTTGCAGATCAGTATAAAAATTTTGAAAACAGTTGGTTTATAAATGGAGATATTGTCTTTCAGGGATCTAATTTTCATAAGGGGGGAATAAACCTGAGTTATTGTTACTTTGGACCGGGCAATTTTGATTTTAGCTATGTAACAATTGAACAGGGTGAATTAAACCTAAAAAATTCCTTCTTTGGAAAAGGCGAAAAAAACTTTCAAAATACCTGTTTTGGAAAAGGCAATATTCTTTTTCAGAACGCCGATTTTAATAATGGCGATGTCTCATTCATTGATACAAAGTTTGAAGATGGCAAAATTTCATTCAAGGTAACTCATTTCGGAGAGGGAAAAGTGGATTTTCATTTTGCCAAATTCGGAACAAGCGATGTTTCTTTTGAGAGAACAGAATTTGGTGATGGTAAAGTGGATTTTAGAACCACTGAATTTAAAAACAGCAAAGTAAATTTTAACAGGGCCCAATTTGGACAAGGTGCTAAATCCTTTGAAGCCTGCCAGTTAATCAATGGAAAAATTACTTTTAAACGAACCCATTGGGATGATGGAGACATCTCTTTTCAACTGGCTGAATTTATAGAAACTACTGTAATACTTGATAATTCATCATTTGGTAAAGGGGAATTGAGTTTCTATAATGCCATTGTCAGGGAATTGTCACTAAAATCTTGCCATTTAGATTATTACGTTGATCTTCGGTTAAAGAGAGCCCATTTCATTAATCTTTCTGATACCATCATCAGAGACATTCTAGACATAAAACCTCATGATTTCCCGGTAAAAATTGATTCGATGACATTTTCCGGGGCAAGATTGATTGGACGAATATTTATTGACTGGCGGGAAAACAATGTAAAAGAACTGATCAGTAATCAGCCCGATACTTCAGTAAGAGACAAGTCAGAGCAATTCAGGATAATGAAAGAAAACTTCTATATTACAGGGCAATATACAGACGAAGATGCAGCCTATGTGCAATTTAAAAGGTTTGAAATGAAAGCCGATTTAAAAAAAGCCTTAAAACAAAATAAATGGAATGCACTATGGAGCTATCCTTCATACGCTCTCAAGTGGCTTATTTTTGACCGTGTAGGGTTATATGCAACAGATCCGGTAAGAGTTCTTATCAGTATGTTTTTTAGTTACTTGTTTTTTGCCTTACTTTACTTTATTCTGCCCTTTTTAGGAAATACGAGAATCATCTCATCAATGGGTGATACAGGTTTGTCAAGCCTCAAAATTGCCTTCTACCATAGTGCCATTACTTTTCTTACCATCGGTTACGGAGATTATTACCCGGAAGGCATTATCAGGTGGTTTTGTGGACTTGAAGGTTTTATAGGCCTGTTTCTGATGTCGTATTTTACAGTAGCGTTCGTAAGAAAAATTCTTCGATAACTAACATTCATAAATTTTAATTTTACTCACCCTTTATTTATGTTCTCCAGGCAAAAGAACGATCATCTATGGCTCTTTGGGTAGCCAGTATGCCATCAAGATGATCGTATTCATGTTGAAGAAGCTCTGACATATCCTCTTCCAGGAACCACTCGTGTGAATTCCATTCTTCATCTACAAATTGTATTTTACATTGTTTATGCCTGCGGACCTTAACCAACAGGTCAGGGAAACTCATGCAATCATCCCATATCTCAATCATCTCGTGGCTTTTTTCCTTAAATACCGGATTGATAATGATCCAGGGTTTATCAATTCGCAAGTAAATAAACCGTTTCAAAGAACCTATCTGGGGAGCTGCAATGGCTCTGCCGGCATTGTATTTTAACCGAAAATCTGTAATAATCTGATCCATCATTTCAACGTTACGGAGTACTTCAGGTAACTCCTTTTTCCCGACAGGTGATGAGACCTCGTGAAGTTTTGGATTGCCCAATTTTATTATGTGTTCTAAACTCATTGATATAAATTAATTAAACTGTTACCATACAAAACTATCATATTAACAAAATTAAAAACAATATTTACAATCTTTTTATAAATTTGAACTCTTCAAAAAAATAGATTGTAAAAATATTAAACATCATATTAATCTCCTTAATCAGGGATAGATATAAAAAGAAACATGATGAAAAAAATACAAAATATTAGTAGAATTGTTGTTGCACTGGTTTTTCTTTTCTCCGGATTTGTAAAAGGAATTGATCCCCTGGGTTCCACCTATAAATTTTCAGATTACTTTACCGCTTTCGGATTCGATTTCATGCAACCTTTGGCCTTTCCTCTCGCGATTATTTTAAGTACACTCGAATTTGTTCTCGGAGCTGCACTTCTCTTTAATTCAAGGATTAAACAAGCCTCCTTGCTGGTTCTTATTTTCATGTTTTTTTTCACCCCTCTCACACTCTACCTTGCGCTGGAAAATCCTGTACAGGACTGCGGTTGTTTCGGAGACGCAATAATTATGACCAACTGGGAAACATTCTGGAAAAACATTATAATATCTGCATTGGCCGTTATTGTCTTTATTCGACGAAACAAGTTTCAAGCTTCATTTAATATCAAACAACAGTGGCTGGCTGTTGGATTATCTGCTGCAATAATGTTGTCTTTATCTTTTTATTGTTACACCCACCTTCCCATTATCGATTTTCGACCTTATAATGTAGGAGCGCACATACCAACAAAGATGAAAATACCGGGAGATGCACCTCAGCCAGAATTTAAAACTATTCTAAAATATAAAAAGAACGGGGAAGTAAAAGAATTTACCATGGATAATCTTCCTGATTCTACCTGGGAATGGGTAGAAACCAAAAATATAAAAGTTAAAGAAGGGTATGTTCCTCCGATACATGATTTTTCTATAACCACCAGAAAGGGAACAGATATAACAGATCTTGTACTTCAGGAAAAAAAGTTTGTATTCCTTCTTATAGCCTATGATCTTAAAAAAGCTAACCGATCAGAAATAGACCATATAAACCACTTAGCCAATTATTGTAAAGAACGTGATAACTGTTCGTTTATTTGCCTGACCTCTTCACTGGACCATCAAATTGAAAAATTTAAAAGAGAAACCCAGGCCCGCTATCCATTTTATACAACCGATGAAATTACCCTTAAAACTATTGTAAGAGCAAATCCTGGGCTCATTTTACTAAAACAGGGAACAATTCTTGGGAAATGGCATTATAATACCCTGCCTGAGGTCAATGAAGTAGAAACAAAATTTCTTTCCAACCCTGAATTGAAGGAAGATAATGATTTAAAAAATAAACAAAAGGAAGAGATGAATTCTTAGTTATTTAAAGTATTGTATAGATTTTTATTTCATTAGTATAGAGTTTGATTATTAGTTACAAATTCTGAGATTTATTTCTGCTAAAGTCTCTGTTTTTTGATACTGCATCCCATGTAACCCTCATGTTTTATTCATTGCCTTTTGTCTGCAGGATGAAGATGAGGGTTTCATCCGGATATATACCATAAATGTCACCCAATTCCTCTCTATAATAAAGTGCTTCTTTTATAGTTTTAGTATATTTGTCATTCGATAAAACAATGCTATGGGGCAATATTTGATCAAAAGAATTCTGTATGCCATCCTTATCCTATGGGGAGTAGCTACCCTGGTTTTCTTTCTTTTCAACATACTCCCCGGGGATCCCGCCCGAATGCTAATGGGCCAAAGATCAGATATAGCTTCTGTAGAATCCATAAGAGAAGACCTGGGACTGAATAAACCGAAAGGAATGCAGTATCTGAAATATTTGAATGACCTCTCTCCCATTTCATATCATTCAAAGGATCAGGATG
>CAZWHH010000228.1:0-4917 GCA_964633615.1 uncultured Bacteroidales bacterium
ATCCTGTTTTTATGCCCTATTTGATTAGTAAAAAGATGAATAAAGAATTGCCTTTAAGCAGAAAAGATGTAATTGAATATACATTAACCAACAAAAGCCTGGATTTTCCTCCAGGAATGAAGAGTTCCTATTCCAATTTCGGATATACTGTGCTGGGAGAAATTATTGAGAAAATTACAGGGATGGATTATGAGAATTTTGTGGTAGCAGAAGTTTTGAATCCATTGGGTATTTATGATATGCATATAGGGAATACCCGGTTTTCTGATAAATATCCCAATGAAGTTAAATATTACTCTAATTCACGTTATAAATACACTTATTCTTCCATTGATTTTGGAGAACAAACCCTTCGTCAGTACGGGGGGAATAACATCCAACTACTTGGGGCAGCTGGTGGATGGCTTGCCTCACCAACAGAATTAATGAAATTGGTAGTCAGAATTGACGGATTGGAAAACAAGAGTGATATTCTTTCTCGTTCCTCCATACAAAGGATGTTGAATATTGAATCGGAACTAAAACCTATTGGTTGGGTAAGTACCACAAATTATGGAGTCTGGAGAAGATCAGGTACTTTAACAGGAACTTCTGCATTATTAAAGAGGGACAATGATGGATTTTCCTGGGCTGTTCTGATAAACACAAGTAATAATTTAGGACATAATTTTACTCACCAGATAGATTATCTAATGACTGATTTTATTGATAATGCTCAAAATTGGCCTGAATATGATCTTTTCTCTTATTCTACTCCTGCTCCACTATATTCTTATACCCAATCTTACTCAGAATAGGTGATATCATGATGGGAAAGTTTATTTCTTAGTTTTTATTATATTTGGTAAAGGGCTATATCTTCTTTTACGTTTTTTATTATTAATTTTGTGTGTCAACAAGATTTGAATAACATGTTATTATTTCAATTGATTTGTTGGAAAATGCTCTGTGAAACCTTAAATTGACATTGCCGTATTTAACATTAAAATTATGAAATTACCCAAAGTGATGCAAAATAATAAAGACAAAGATAAAGAAAAGGTAAATATTATTAAGTCTGTTAGTATATTTAAATCTGCTACCCCTGATATTTTTGAAGAAATTGCTGATTCCCTGGAAGAAATTTCCATTGATAAAGATGAAGTTGTTTTTCATAAAGGTGATTTGCTAAATGCCATGTATCTTATTGCAGAGGGAAGTGTGGTTGCACATGATGGTGAATATGAATTTGCCCGTTTTTCTGAAAATGAATATTTTGGTGAATATTCACTGATTGACTCTTCTGTTCGCTCAGCCACAGTAACTGCCCTGGAAGAAACCCGCCTTTTTCGTCTTGATAAAAGCGTCTTCGATGACATCATTACAAAAAATGTAGATATTGCAAAAGCCGTTCTCAAATCATTAATTAAACGACTCAGAAACAATAATATACTAGAAGAACATCTTACCCAGACAAGCTATGAACTGAGAGAAGAAAAAGCTGAGATCGAAGACAAAAAAAAGCAGCTGGAAGAATTAAATGCCACTAAAGACAAATTTTTTAACATCATAGCCCATGATTTAAAGAATCCCTTTAATACAGTTATAGGATTGTCTGAGTTGTTATTATATAGATACAATAGTTATGACGATGATAAAATCAAGGAATTTATAGGACAGATCCATCAATTCTCCTTAAATGCCTATAATTTACTTGACAATTTACTGCAATGGGCTCGTTCTCAAACTAATAGAATACAAGTAAAGCCAGAAATTGTTAATATGAAGGATTTGGTTGAAGAAAACTATAATTTACTGATTAATAAAGCGAAGGAGAAAAATATAACCCTTAAATATAACTTGAATGATTCTCCATATGTCTTTGCTGATAAGAATATGGTAAATACTGTTGTGAGAAACTTAATTTCAAATGCCATTAAATTTACCCCTGAGAATGGTCATATTAAAGTTTCTACTGCAAATTATAATGCTGATTATTTACAAATTTCAGTGGAAGACAATGGAATAGGTATTGCTGAAGAAGATATACCAAAATTATTTGAACTGACCACTAATTATACAACAGAAGGAACTAATAGCGAAAAGGGTACAGGGCTCGGGTTAATTTTATGCAAGGAATTTGTGGAGAAAAATGAAGGGCAAATTTGGGTAGAGCCAAAACATACATCGGGCACTATTTTTAAGTTTACTTTGCCAAAAAAACAGCTTAAATCGTAGGTTCATTTAACTTATTTTTGTGGTCTGCAATCAATTTTATTATTTTACCGAAAATTTTTAGGAATGAAGAAACTTTCTTTAATTGCACAACTTTTTATTTTTTCTACGGTGCTTGTTCAGGGCCAATTAGACATTGATGGAAAATTAATACTTAAAGATCAAAAACATGCAAAAGGAGCTCATGTGCAATTGATAAAAAATTCTAAAGAGGTTGAAAACACAGAATTAAAGAAGAACGGGAATTTTGGATTTACCCTGGAAATTAATAATCTGTATAAGTTAAAGTTTATTTCTGATGATTATGTTTCAAAAACAATAGAGATAAATACAGAAGTTCCTCCTTCCAGAGAATCAAAACAATTTCAGCCCCTCTATTTTGAAGTGGAAATATTTCCGGATGTACCTGGTTCAAAATTAGGGGATTTTAAGTTTCCGGTTGGGAAAATAAAATATAATAAATCGCTGGGTGAATTTGACTATGATGTTAGTTATGCAAGGAAAATAAGAACAAAAGTGCAGGACAAAGAAATACGCTATGCAAAAGCTTTGGAAAAACATAAAGAACAACAGAAAGAAGAAAATAGACAGGAGAAAAGAGCAGAATATATTGAACAACAGCAAGCAAGTCAACAAACCCTGGCTGAAAAAGAAGAAGAGCAAAAACTTTTGGCCGAAAAACGAAAAGAAGAAGAATTAAAAAAAGAGCAGGAAAAAAAGAAACGATTAGAAGAATTACGAAAAAGGCAGGAACAGGAAGCCAAAGAACGATTAGCCAAGGAAAAAGCCAAAGAAGAAGCAGAAAGAATACGTCAGCAAAAGCTTAAAGAAAAAATGGCTAAAGAGGCTATTAGGAAACAGGATTCAATAGAACAAGCCAGGCTAGAAGAGTTGCAGGAACAAAAACAGAAGCTGAAAGAGCAACAAGAGGCAAAAAGGAAAGAGCTCGAAGAACAAAAGCGCAAAGAACTTGAGCGAGAAAAAGAACTCCAAAAACAAGAAGAAGAAAAAGCCAAAGAAAGAAAAGCACAGGAAATTGCCCAAAAAGAGGCCCGGAAAATAGAAGAAAAAAAGTTAAAGGAGAAGATGGAGAAAGAGGCTAAACGTCGAGAAGATTCTATTCAACAAGCCAGACAAAGAGAACAATCTAAGAAAATTGAACAACTGGAACAAGCTCATAAAGAAAGAGAAGAAGAATATAAAAAGCAAAAGCTTCAGGAAAAGCTCGAGAAAGAAGAAAAGCTTTCTAAAATAAAAGAGGGAGCTGAGCAGCGAAAACAAGAAGTGGAGAGAGAGAAAGAAAAGGAATTGATTGCTGAACAACAGTCAAAGAAAGAACTTGCGGAAAAAGCCAGGGAAAGGAAAGAAAAAGCCAGACAAGAAAGGGTACTTACATTAGAAGAACAGTTGGAGCGGGTAAAAAAAGACAAAAAAGAAACCAAGGAAGAACATATTGCGGATATATTAAAATCTGAAGACGAGCGTTTCAACAATGATGTTGAACCGGATGAACAGTATAAGGATAAAGCCAATAACATATCACTTGGGAAAACAACAGATACTTATGAAAAGTATGGAATGAAAGTAACAAGAATTTTGATTAATAAGAATAACGTTGTTACAGTTTACCATAAAGTGAAACATTATTGGGGAGCAATTTTTTTCTATAAAAATTATAGGAATATTTCAAAGTCTCTATTTAATTATGAAACAAATCTGGAAAATTATAAGGATTAATGAAAGAATGGAGCGAATGGAAATTGGGGAATCTGAGACTTTATGATGAAATCTCCCCAAAAAACAGAAGTAATTTTCTGCAATATATTGTGTAACATTCATGAAAAACGGACGTAGGGACAATTAAAATTCATCTGCAGATGAAATATGTATTTTATATTTATTTTTTTATAATTCCGTTTTTTTTGTTTTCACAGAATCAATCATCTATAGATTCTGTTCTGAATAGTTCCGAAAATATTCAACAACAAAAATCATTCTTGTTAGAATTGTTAAATGATTCTAATAATGGAAACATAAAAAAACCTGAATATGCCGCGAAAAAACTCATTGAAATTTCAAGAGAAACATCAGACTTTAATTCTTTGGCAGCAGGGCATAAATTTTTGGGTAAAGTATATTATAAACAATCTAGCCACCATTTAGCTATTAATCAACATAAAGAAGCTCTTACTTATCATAAAAAACTTAACGATTCCCTGAATATGGGTAAGGATTTTGGAAACATGGGTGCTTCTTATATTGCAATTGGTGAATATGGGAAAGCGATCCATTCTTTTACTAAAGCCTTAAAAATATTTGAAAAACTCCCCGATTGTACACGTAACAAATCTAAAATTCTTCAAAATATTGGAGTGGTCTACTGGAAGTGGGAAAGAAATGATGAAGCCATTTCTTTTTACAAAAAAGCCCTTGAAGACCTTCAGATATTAAATGATTCGACAGGAATTGCAGAGTTATATCAAAATATTGGGATAGCATATATTGAAAAGAGGAATTATGCAAAGGCGTTAGATTATCTGAATAGATCAAAGAATATATTTGAAAAAACTAATAATTTAACTTCTTTGGCTATAAGTTTTAATAATATTGGTTCTATTTATGAAGAACCAATATTATTAAAACTTATAGCCAAAAAACTAATAATTTAACTTCTTTGGCTATAAGTTTTAATAATATTAGTTT
>CAZWHH010000229.1:0-4887 GCA_964633615.1 uncultured Bacteroidales bacterium
ATCAAATTATAAATTGCAAAATTAATTAAATTCTGTTAGAATGAATATGTTATATAAATGAATTTGTAACTCTTATAACTCTATAACGTGGTATGTATTTTCCAGAATGTTCAAAAGAAGAAGTTTTCCATCCAGGTTGTTTCCTTTGTGGATAATGATTTTTAGTGTTTCGCTAGCCTGAAAGCTTCCGGTAATTATTGGAAGAGTTGGGAAGATACCCTTTTCATGAGGAAATTCGGGTTGTAAGGGAAACAGGTCTCTCAGACTTTTTTTCTTCTGATGATGCAGAATACTCACCATTCCTTCATATTCGCGAACCGAGGCATATATTAATGTCTTATTCATACTGGCACATGTATCATTGATTAAATACCGGGTATGGAAATTGTCAGTACAGTCCAGGACAATGTCGAACGATTTGAAAATTGAGTGTACATTGCTTTTGTCTAATTCTTCATTGTATTTTGATATTTTCGAACCGGGGTTTTTTTGATGGATCATTGATGCAGCCTTTTCCAGTTTGCTTTCACCAATGTCCTCAATATTATAAATTATTTGCCTTTGCAGGTTGTTGTTTTCAATTCTGTCATATTCCACAATCCCAATGTGTCCCACCCCGGAGGCTGCCAAAACCGGGAGAGCACCCGAACCCAATCCACCGGCTCCAATGACTAAAACACTGGCATTTTTGAGTTTTAATAAATCTTCTTCTCCCATATGCTCAAGGGAGGTCATTTTGCTGTATCTTTCTTTTTCTTCCTGGGTCAGTTTTTTCATTGGTGATTTGTATCTAATTTAGGTTAGAATCGTTGCAGAGAAAAGCTTCATCCCAGTTTTTCCAGACTGCTTCATAATTCATTTTCTGAATGGCTTCCCTTATTTCATGGGGTGTTCTTTCATCGGCTACCTGGAATTGTTCCAGTTCTTTTTGCGGCTTGTTATATCCTCCTGGTTCTGTCTTAGATCCGGCGCTCATCGTTGTGATTCCCAGAGGAAAAACATGATCTCTGAAGTGAGCGCTTTCTCTTGTACTTAGAGCTAATTCAAGGTTTTCATCGAAAATCCGATACGCAGTAATGAGTTGAACGAGTTCTTTATCTGATATCTCATAATTGGGTTTATAAGTGCCTTCAAAAGGACGTAATCTTGGAAAAGAAATAGAGTAGTTGGTTTTCCAGTACTTTTTCTGAAGGTATCGCACATGAAGTCCTGTGAAAAATGAATCCACCCGCCAGTCTTCTAAACCAAGCAGAACACCCAGCCCTGCCTTGTGAATTCCGGCTTTTCCAATTCTGTCCGGAGTTTCAAGTCTGTATTTATAGTTTGATTTTTTCCCTGCAGGATGATACAGTGGATAGTTTTTCTGATGGTAAGTTTCCTGGTAAATATATACAGAGTTTAGTCCACACGTTTCCAGTCTTTTATATTCTTCAGTATCTAAGGGTTGCACTTCCATGGAAACCAGGGAAAATTTATGAGATAGATTTTCTATAGCGTTCATAAGATACTTAAATCTGGCCTTTTGGGGATGTTCTCCAGTAACCAGCAGGATGTGTTCAAATCCCATTTCTTTAATCTTGTCGGTTTCTTCCCTGGTCTCTTTTTCTGAGAGGGTTTTTCTTGTGATTTTATTTTGGTGATTGAAACCGCAATACACACATCCGTTTGTGCATTCGTTTGATAAATAGAGAGGAATGTATAGCTGTATAGTTTTTCCAAACCTTTTAAGGGTGAGTTTCCGGCTTATTTGAGCCATTTCCTCGATATAATTTGAAGCTACCGGCGACAGCAGAGCCATGAAGTCATTCATATCACCACATCCTGCATTATTAAGTGCGTTTTCTACGTCTCTGGTTGTTTTATTGTAGATTTCTTTTTTAACTTTTCCCCAGGAGTATTCATTTATTAGGTTATAAAAACTCATATTCTTCTGTTTATTTAATCATTTAAGAATGAGGTGAGGGGGCTGGTAGCGTTTGCCTGGTTGGATTTTTCACCCAGTTTGGCTTCCAGTGCCATTCTCCCGGCTTCCACACTTAATTTAAATGCTTTTGCCATTTGTACCGGGTCGCCTGCCACGGCAATAGCTGTATTTACCAGTACTGCATCAGCTCCCATTTCCATAGCCTCTGCTGCATGCGATGGGGCACCAATACCTGCGTCAACAACTACAGGCACGTTGCTTTGTTCAATAATGATCTTAATGAAGTCTTTGGTATTCAGTCCCTGGTTGCTCCCAATTGGTGAACCTAAAGGCATCACAGCTGCTGTTCCTGCATCTTCCAGTTTTTTACAAAGCACAGGGTCTGCCTGGATATAAGGGAGAACTGTAAAACCATCCTTAACAAGTTCCTCAGTAGCTTTAAGGGTTTCTTCCCCGTCTGGTAATAAATACCTTGGATCAGGGTGGATCTCCAGTTTGATAAGGTTTGTGCCCAATGCTTCTCTTGCCAGTTGCGCTGAGAAAACAGCTTCTTTTGCGTCTCTCACGCCCGATGTATTGGGCAGAATTGATAAGCTGGAAACATTCAAATGAGCAAGAAGATCATCTTCGGAGTTTTTCAAATCAATCCTTTTGAGGGCTACTGTTACCAGTTCTGAACCTGAGGCTTTAATAGCATCATGCATTATCTGGTTTGAGCTGAATTTTCCGGTTCCGGTAAATAGCCGGGAGTTAAATGTGTGTTTACCAATCTTTAGCATTTACGTGTTATTTTTTGTTATTTGAATGATATCTTTGGTTGTTTCTTTTATATCAGAACTCTCAGATATAAAAGAAGAAACAGCAATTCCATGAATACCTGTTTTAAATAACTGGCGGATGTCATCTTTTCTGATACCCCCAATAGCAAAGACCGGGATGTCTATTTCTTTGTTTTTCAATGTCTTCATAATTTTTAAATACCCTTCATTTCCTAAAGTTTCAGCCAGCTTTTTTTTGGTTTTTGTATATCGAAAAGGACCAAGACCTACATAATCAACTTGTTTTTTATGAAGAGCCAGTATTTCCTTTAACTGGTTAGCTGTACCTCCGATGATTTTATCATTTCCCAGCAATTTTCTTGCTTTTCCCGGGTCCATGTCTTCTTTGCCAAGATGAACTCCATCGGCATCAAGGCGAAGTGCAAATTCCACATGATCATTTATGATTAGTCTGGCTCCATATTTTTTGCAAATGGCCCGGGCTTCAGTCCCTGTGTTAATCCACTCTTCAGGAGTCATATCCTTGAGTCGCAGCTGAATCCACCGGCAGCCCCCTTTGCATACTTCTTCTATCTGAGTTGAAATACTATTCTTACTCCATTGATTAGTTATAAATTGCAGCTCTTTCTCTTTAATATTGTTCTTATTCATAGATACTTTTTTTTAGTTCTTTAAATTTTTCTTCAAGAATATTTAAATCAGCATTTTGAGAAAAGGATTCCCAGAGATAGCCCAGAACAGCATAACCCTTGAAGTCTATATTTTTTAATTTTAAGATGTTTTCAGGAGTTATTCCTCCGAGTGCTATAACTTTTTGTTGCATGCCTTTTTGCTGAAAGATATTATTTAAAGTTATTAGCTGAAAGCCTGATTTATAATTTTGTTTTGAAATACTATTGAATACAGGACTTAACAATGCATAGCTGTAATCATTTTTTAAGTGAAAAAATTCTTTAGTATTATGCACAGAGATGGTTTGATGATATCCTTTAAACTTTGTTTCAAAACCTGAATTTTTATTCTTTTCTGTAATATGAATGCCTTTCAGGTTGTAATTTTTAACCAGATTGTAATGTTCATGTAAAATAATACTCTGATGATATATCCGGGGAATCGCATTAAGAAAATTTTCCAGATCTCCTCTGTTAAGCCCGGGTTTTCTCAGATGAAAATATTTCAACCCCATGGAAAATAGTTTTTTAATTGCATCTGTTTCCTTTCTTATTATTTCGGGATGAGAAATTACCACTAATTTTTTGTTCTTACTTTCTGATATAAATTTCATTTCCTTTCTCTTTGAATTCGTTTTTTTTCTTTTCCATTTTTTCGGCCAGCTTGTTGACTTCATGTGACGATTTCATAGAACAGAATTTATCTCCGCACATACTACAAAAATGTGCAACCTTTGCCCCTTCATCAGGCAGGGTACTGTCATGATATTCAAGTGCTTTCTCAGGGTCCAGAGCCAGGTGGAACTGATCGCGCCAACGAAATTCGAAACGTGCTTTACTCATCGCATTGTCCCGTGCCTGGGCACCAGGGTGTCCTTTTGCCAGATCAGCGGCATGAGCTGCAGTTTTGAATGTGATCACACCTTCTTTTACATCTTGTTTGTCAGGCAAACCGAGGTGTTCTCTAGGTGTTACGTAACAAAGCATGGCTGTTCCGTACCAGCCAATCATGGCGCCGCCAATTGCCGAGGTGATGTGGTCATAACCGGGAGATATATCTGTTACCAGTGGTCCGAGAGTGTAAAAAGGAGCCTCCTGGCAGTATTTTAACTGCACTTCCATATTCTCTTTAATTTTGTGCATAGGAACGTGTCCGGGACCTTCAATCATAACCTGTACATCATGTTTCCATGCTGACTTTAATAGTTCCCCCATGGTTTTAAGTTCGGAATATTGTGCCTTATCGCTGGCATCTGCTATTGAACCGGGTCTTAGCCCGTCACCCAGTGATATCCCTACGTCGTATCTCTTTAATATTTTGCAGATGTCTTCAAAATGGGTATAGAGAAAGTTTTCCTTATGGTGAAGCAGACACCACCTGGCCATGATTGATCCGCCCCTCGAAACAATTCCGGTCTCTCTTTTAACTGTCATGGGAATGTGTTCCCAAAGTAATGCGGCGTGGATTGTGAAATAATCAACACCCTGCTCTGCCTGCTCAATGAGGGTGTCC
>CAZWHH010000230.1:0-4875 GCA_964633615.1 uncultured Bacteroidales bacterium
GGCCATAACAATCTTCTTGCCTTGTCAAGACTCACGTTATCCGGCCAGCTGTTTACCGGCGTAAAACGCTGATTGCCGGTTGCTCCACCACCGCGGCCATCAGCTATACGGTATGTGCCTGCACTGTGCCAGGCCATTCGAATGAAGAGTCCGCCATAATGACCCCAGTCTGCCGGCCACCAGTCTTTGGAGTCGGTCATAATATCATGAAGGTCTTGTTTTACAGCTTTCAGATCCAGACTATTAAATGCTTCTGCGTAATTAAACCCTTCATCCATTGGGTTGGCTAATGAAGAGTGCTGACGCAGAACGTCCAGGTTTAATCGGCCAGGCCCCAAATCCTGTTTTTGTGTTTCATTACCCGTACTATGACTACCACCTGCTCCGGTAACCGGACATCTGCTCATGTTTTCTGATTTATTTTTCATGGGTTAAGATTTTTTAATTTTAAAAAGGTAAGATACAAAATATTAAATAAATTTTTAAATTTTACTGTTCTGAAAGTTGTCGTTGAAAATTCAATAAACCGAATAGTGAATGACAGCCATTTAATTTTATTCTATATAATCACATATCATGAAGCAAAAAGACTTTCAGCACATTCCCTGGTAAGAACAGCGTTGCGTAACTCGTAGGTGAACTGATGATACCGGAATAAATCAAACAAATTAATCCATGATACAGCGGACTGAATAGCCGTTTTCCTTAGTGCTAACCTGTCTGTCTACCACATTTTCATAATTAAGGATGCTCCTGGTCCATGCATCCCAGGTAGGGTATTCAGTAGAACTCCACCAAAAAGCTGTTGTTCCAATACGGCTGAAGGTACCCATAGCGTCACGCATGCCACCCGGGAGAGCTGTAAATTTGCTATCATTTATTGCATCGGTATTTGGTTCATTCCAATGAACTGTACCAGTTTCTTTTAGTCTTCCGCCTGCCAGACCTCCAAGATAATTTGTTAATTCACTCCACTCCTCATCTGTTGGAACATGCCAATCATCAGGGCATAATTTATTTGTATTTACAGTATACCAGTTATATAAAGCGCCATAAGTTTGGGAATAAGCTGCACTATCATTTAAATACCAGCAATATCCGGATGTATCCAGATTGCTCCATTCTGTATCATTGGTTATCAATGGTATATCTGTGCCATCATTGTATTTGGTGGTTCTGAGGTTCTCTGTCATCCAAACCTGACTCCCAATTTTAACAGTACAGTAACTATTGCCATCTGCATCTGTAACGGTAGGTAGATCATTAAGCGGTTGTTCTACTTCTATATGAGCAAGGCCAGCATAACTACCATCATCTTTTAAATAGGTTTTATATAATTTACCTTTTTTGGAAAGCAGTAGCTCTCCGGCTGCTAATGCATAAGGCACACTTACCAACTGGCTTGTACCCATTAACACATAACTTGTTCCACCGGCAGCATCCATTTCCACCTGTACAAAGTAGGGTCCGCCTGCCCATTGAATGGCAGTAAAATCATCGGTGGTGGTGCCGGTGCCAATTTTCAAACTGATCAATCCATATTCATTGGTGCTGTCTGTATGTGTTTCTGAATAAACGGCAGTGCCATCGGCAGAACCCTGTAAAATGCTTATTCTGAAACTTACTTCCTGACTGGCTATAAGATCACCATTACCTGCCCTCGCAACGGCCTGGTAACTAAATGCTCCGGGACTCTGAGCAAGCATGGGAATGCTTGCAATAATTCCGATAATTGAAATTAAAATCTTCTTCATGATAATTAAATTTTAATGTGTTGTAGCGAATGAAAGATCCCTCGTATACCATAATTTATATTTATAATTATCCTATACTGTTTTCTATTCAGAATAAATAACTTAACAAGTTAAGAAAAAGACTTTAAAAATTCCATTGTGCGCAACTTGAAAAAATGTGTTATTGAAACTCTCTGTGCTTCATGGATAATAACATACCAGAAACTAAACACGGCAAGGCTATGGTTAAGGCAGTACAGGGAGACGCTATGCTGAACGGGGGTTGAAAATCATGCAATTTGCCATACCTCATGGCTTTCATCGATCCACAAGCCAATGATCCGGCTTTTTAAATTCCAGGTTTCCATTTTTCTGACTGAAGATTTGATATGCTTTATCTGTTCTTCTTTTTCAGTAGGATTACCGGCACAGTCGTAATGTCCCGTTATGGCAATCAGGTCTGCACCGTGATTGTTTATTGAAATTTTAAGTCGTTTTTTTATCGAATCGATTGTAGGGGTGTCTTTGTCTTCTGATATTATTTTATTTGGACCCGCTTCTGTGATCATATCAATATAGCTCACTCCATATTGCTCTTTGATCCAGTTTATTACCGGCATTTGCACTCTTCCGTCCATGCAGTTAACAGCGGCAGCAAATTTTTTCTTACTCATTGTTGTTTTTCTTTTTACCAATTATGTTATTAAGATATACAATCATCCATAAAAAATTGTTGCTGGCTGTAATTATATTTTTTACGAAAAAACATAAAAGGACCTTTTTTGAAAGTCTCCTCTAATTTTTATGCTAAACTGAACTTCTGTTAATGCAATTATTTGATTGTATTTTCAGTTGAAAAATAATTATCGAGTTACCTTAAAAAATAAATTTAAAGGCTTTATTCTCAATTTGTTTATCCATAATCATTCTTGTTTATCCGTAGTATGTTTTCTATTAATATTTTTAATTTTCATCATTAAGATCGGAAGTGGCAAGTTTATTAAAACCCCATTTTCAGAAAGAGTGTCGGAGTGAAGGGCACTGACTGCTGATAAAGCTGGATGGCACTGGTTTGGCTTGTGGGGACTCTTTCGAGATTATTATAAAGGAGGTTTTCATGATCGAACACATTTAGGATGGATATTCCCGCTTCTCCATACATTTTACTTATATTGAATTTCGCTGTTATTGCAGCATCCACCCGATGATAAGGGTACCTTTCGTATGTAATACCAGAGCGAGTGATATTTGGAATGGCAAATCCGGAACCATAAATATAGTTGGCCGAAAAGTAGATGGGGTCAAAATTCAGTATTGTGGCTAGTTTAAGCTCGTGCCGCTGATCCTGTGGTGCGTAGATATAAACATTATCGGGGAAATGGTCAAATGTCTCTTCTGTCTCACTTAAAGTATAAGATACCCATGCTGTATGTCCAAAGAAGTTCTGCTTCAGGTATATGTCGAAGCCATAACTGGTGCTGTACCCTTCGGAAATTGTTTCTATACCCCTGGACAAAAAGTTCACGTAGCGGGTTAATCCTTTTGTTTTTTTATAAAACGGTGAAAAACTGGCCTGGGTCTGATTTCTTTCCAGTGTAAGTGAAGCTAAAAAATGCCTGGCTCGTAGTACCGGATATTCCGCATCATTTGCAACGGTCCACATATACCGGTAATTACCATATTCATCTTCCACAGAGTTTTTGGTAAGATATTGTCTGTATAACCCTGCTGAGAGATTCAGGTTTAGACCCTCGGTAATTTTGTATGAGGCAGAAATTCTGGGTTCTGCATAGAATTTATCCAGATAGGGCAGGTGGGTAATCCGCATGCCCGGAACAAGACTAAAACGGTTAAAGGTCATCCGGTCCTGTGCCATCATAGTAATATGAGCGCCATGTATATTCTGATTGATGTAATCAACTCCTGAAGTATCTTCGTCCCATGAGGAAGTGTTTCCGACCCATGATAAAGCACCCTCCAGCTGATGGTGTTTGTTTACAGCCCATGTGGATTTTAGTTTTACTTTTGATTCTCTCGTGCTGTTAAAAGTTTCCCGGGTGGTGCTTTTCAAGGTATTTTCATTGTATGTATCAATGGCTTTCTGATCATTTTCATACCGGGCATCCAATCCTGAAAATGACATGCTCAGCTGTGTGCTCACCCCATTTTTACCGTCTTTTCCTATCACCAGGGAGGCTCCCTTCTGCAGACTTATTTCTTTTGTATTTCTCATTAAGCGAAGCCAGTTTGTGAGCATATCATCCACCTCGTATGAGAAATTGTCCTGACCGGCCAGCAGGCTGAGCTTAACATAAAAGTCCTGCTCGTTCCGAAAGGTGTATTTGAGGTTCAGGTCACGGAACATATAATCGGGTAGAATGGTCACCTCAGAATTAAAGGCCGTTTCCCGGTTTGGGGCTATGTCAAGTGTCAGGTTATCATATAAGCTGCGATATGTATGGCGAAAGGCCAATATCAGGGAAGAGTTTTTTCCAATCGGGGTTTCCATCATCGAGTTGATGGTATAGTTGTCTACTGCTGCATCCATGGAGAATTTTTTTTTATTGCCGTTTTTGCCGGTGATATCAGCAATACCACCTACGCAATCACCATATCTTGCATCAAAAGCAGCTTTCATGAGCTTAATATCTTTTACCACAAGCGGATTTACTGTCCCGATGTTTTCGTTGAAGTTTTTCAGTCCGAATAAGACAATGTCATCAAACAGTGTTCGGCTTTGCCCTTCGTAAGAACCCCAGATAATGAGATTTTCTGAAGCCTCGGCAGTGGCTGAAATTCCGGGTTGCAGTCGCAAAAGATTGAATACAGAATTATTGCTCCCACCGGGCAGGAAGCGGGTGATCTTGTGATTCATATGCACTACCCCTGCCTGGTCTTCTGAGTAAAGGAAAGACTCCAGCAGACGATCAGAGACAACAATCTCTTCGAGCTCCTCTACGGACGGGGTTAACTTAATCAGGTGTTTCCTATCAGGCTGGAGTATCGTATCAATGATATAATAACCCAGGTGAGAGATTTGTACACGGAAGATGCTGTCAGCAGAACGATGCATAAAATATCCTTCGCTGCTGGAAATAGTTCCTGTACCATTGATCGCGATATTTGTGTATGGAAGAGGCTC